>CBDUFA010000486.1:0-1506 GCA_965366295.1 uncultured Hyphobacterium sp. | reverse complement strand
GAACCGGGCCAGCCCATCGTCTATGTCGGCTCCAAGACCGGCCGCGACGGCATCCATGGTGCCACCATGGCGTCGGCCGAATTTGACGATGAGAGCGATGAAAAGCGCCCCACCGTCCAGGTCGGCGACCCGTTTGTCGAGAAAAAGCTGATCGAGGCCTGTCTGGAGCTGATGGCGACTGATGCGATTGCCGCGGTCCAGGACATGGGCGCAGCCGGCCTCACCTCGTCTTCGGTCGAGATGGCGGGCAAGGGGCAGGTCGGGCTCCTGATGGACCTCGACAAGGTTCCCCAGCGCGAAGACAGGATGACGGCTTACGAGATGATGCTCTCGGAAAGCCAGGAACGCATGCTGTTCATCCTGAAGCCGGGTAAGGAACAGATTGCCTACGACATCTTCAACAAGTGGGAGCTGGACGTCGCCACGATCGGAGAGACGACCGATACCGGCCGCATGGTGCTGACCCATAATGGCGAAACCGTCTGTGACATCCCGCTGGACCCGCTGGCCGAGGATGCGCCCATGTATGAGCGTCCGTGGGCGCGGGCAATCCCGGAACCGGCCGTCATGGCAGACGAGCTGTCCCAGCCGAAGGATTACGAGGAAGCGATCCTGACGCTGATGGTCTCGCCCGATCTCGCCTCCAAGTGCTGGATCTGGCGCCAGTATGACCGCCACGTCATGGCCGACACCGCTGCCTCGTCCGAAGACCCGGCGGATGCCGCCATCGTGCGCGTACACGGCACACACAAGGGCATTGCGATTACGACGGACTGCACCCCGCGTTATTGTGAAAACCACCCGATCGAGGGCGGAAAGCAGGCGGTGGCCGAAGCGTGGCGGAATTTGACCGCCGTGGGTGCCGACCCGATCGCCATTACCGACTGCATGAATTTCGGCAATCCGGAAAAAGACCACATCATGGGTCAGTTCGCGGAATGCGTGGAAGGCATGTCGGAGGCCTGCAAGGTGCTCGACTTCCCGGTCGTATCCGGCAATGTCTCGCTCTACAACGAGACCAATGGTTTCGCGATCCCGCCCACCCCGGCGGTTGGCGGCGTGGGCCTGATCCCCGATCTTTCAAAGCGCATGGGCTTCGGCAATGTCTCGGCTGGCGACATCCTCATGGTGGTCGGCGACACGGAAGGGCATCTCGGCGCGTCGATCTATCTGCGCGTCATGGAAAACCGCGAGGATGGCTGCCCGCCGCCGGTCGACCTGGTGGTCGAGAAGCGCAATGGCGATTTCGTCCGCGAGCAGATCCGCGGCGGTGCCATCAAGGCCTGTCACGACCTTTCGGACGGCGGCCTTGCCGCGGCAGCCTCGGAAATGGCAATGGCGTCCGGAACCGGGCTGAACCTCGTGCATGAAGGCGAGTTGCCGCTGCATGGCTGGCTCTTCGGCGAAGACCAGGCGCGCTACCTGCTGGCCGTGGACGAAGCGAAGGCCAAGGCCTTGCGCGCAGCGGCCAAGGCAGCCGGCGTTCCGTTGCATGTCATCGGCATT
>CBDUFA010000485.1:0-1511 GCA_965366295.1 uncultured Hyphobacterium sp. | reverse complement strand
CGCGTGGCCTCGGCCTTTGCCGAAGCCGGGCTGCCCTTCCCGCAGGAGACATATGGCGGACTCGCGGGGGCGGCCAAGGAGGTCGCCGATCAGTTCCGTGGCTTTGCGGCCGTCGTGGCCAAGAAGACGGGTGTGGAAATCAACATCCTGCGGGTCGAGCTGGTTCTGGGCATCTGGATCGGTGCGGTGACCTTTACCGGGTCGGTCATTGCCTATGGCAAGCTGGCGGGCAAGGTGACGAGCGCGGCCGAGAAGCTGCCCGGGGGGCATGTGCTGAATGCCACGGCGGCGGCGATCTCGTTGCTCTGCCTGATCTGGTATTTCAACACCGGGGGCTTGCTGCCGCTCATCATCCTGACGCTGGCGGCGCTGTTCATCGGCTATCACCTGATCATGGGGATCGGCGGGGCGGACATGCCGGTGGTGGTGTCGATGCTGAACTCCTATTCGGGCTGGGCGGCGGCGGCGATCGGCTTTTCGCTGGGCAACGACCTTTTGATCGTGGTCGGCGCGCTGGTCGGCTCTTCCGGTGCGATCCTGTCCTACATCATGTGCAAGGCGATGAACCGGTCGTTCATCAGCGTGATCCTCGGCGGCTTCGGCGGCCCGGCGGGCGAGCAGATGGCGGTCGAGGGCGAGATGGTGGCAATCGAGGCCGACGGCGTGGCCGCGGCGCTGGACGAAGCCGACAGCATCATCATCATTCCGGGCTATGGCATGGCGGTGGCGCAGGCCCAGCAGAACGTGGCCGAACTGACCCGTCGCCTGCGGGCCAAGGACAAGAACGTCCGCTTTGCAATCCACCCGGTGGCGGGGCGTCTGCCCGGGCACATGAACGTGCTTCTGGCCGAGGCCAAGGTGCCCTATGACATCGTGATGGAAATGGACGAGATCAACGACGATTTCCCCAGCACCGATGTGGCCATCGTGATCGGTTCGAACGACATCGTGAACCCGGCGGCGCAGGACGACCCCAATTCGCCGATCGCCGGAATGCCGGTGCTGGAATGCTGGAAGGCCAAGCAGGTGTTTGTCTCCAAGCGTGGCCAGGGCACGGGCTATTCCGGGATCGAGAATCCGCTGTTCTACAAGGAGAATACGCGGATGTATTACGGCGATGCCAAGGCCAGCCTCGACAAGCTGTTGAGCATGATCGACTGATCCGGGGCGAAATGCGAGATTTGGGAGAGGCGCCTTGCGGGGCGCCTTTTTCTTCTGATGCCTGCGACGGTGTGGAGTGATCCGTGTTGCGCACAGCAGCCTTTCGGGGCCAGATCGCAATTTTGTGCTATGTTGAGTCACCAATATTTTCTGGAGGCTTTTCTTATGACCGCCGTGACGCCAAGCATGTATCACAATGGGCACCGTGAATTGCAGGATCGGTTTGATGGGCGAAAGATGGCAGATGCGCTGGAAAAGCACCGTCGCTTGTCTCAATTCAGGGAAGAGGATGTTGAATTTATCGAGCAATCGGAATTTTTCTTTCTAGCGACATCACACGAAGACAGCGT
>CBDUFA010000484.1:0-1513 GCA_965366295.1 uncultured Hyphobacterium sp. | reverse complement strand
ATGATCATGCAGGAACATCGCCAGGCCGGCCGCCGGCAAGGCAAACAGAAAGGCGGCAAACACCCGCAACGCCAACATGAGCTGTCCCCACTCTACACCCTCTGGGGTTACTCTAGCGGCTGGATCGGACTTGGGGAGTCCTAACTTTTACGGTTCGATCCGGCCCAGCCTTTCGGCGGCGGTGCGGGCAAATCGCAACATCACGGATTTGCGGCGGGCGGCATTGATCGGGTCGTGCGGGCTTTCCCGGACGATCGCCGCGCCGAAGCCGTCGGCGATGATCAGCCCCGCCTGTTCCGGCAAGATCTCGGCCGGAAACCGGCTGGAGACGGCGAAATAGAGCCGGTCGCACCAGCCCCAGTATTCCATCCACTTCGTGTCCGCCCGGAAGTCGGCAATGCCGGACTTCACTTCGACCACGGTCATCTCGCCCTTCGGTCCGAGCGCAAACAAATCCGCCCGGCGGCCCGATTTGAAGGAGAATTCCGGCAGCGCATTATAGCCCATGTCATAGAGCAGGCGGGCCGCGCCACGCGCCAGCAGGCGGGCATCGTCGATCTGCGGATTGGCCTCCGAGGCGAGCGCGTGCATGTCCATGACCGGAACAATGTTCCACTTGTGTTCCAAAATCAAGCGGGCACTGGATTTGACCGGCCACGCACCCCATTAAGGTAGGATGCGTCAGCTTCCCGATATCGACCAGTTTGCCGACATGGCGGCCAGCGCCTTCAACGATCTGCCCGAAGGCTTCCGGGCCATGTGCGGCAATGTCTCGATCCGTGTTGCGGAATTTGCCGACCGCGAGACCCTCGACTATTTCGGGATGACCAATCCCTACCAGCTCTCCGGCCTCTATCACGGGGTCGATCTGACACGCCGGTCGGTGATCGACCCGGTCACCTTCCCGGACCAGGTCTGGCTTTATCGCAAGCCGATCCTGGCGGAATGGCAGCAGCGCGGCGATGTCTCGCTGGAATTCCTGATCGCCCATGTCCTGGTGCACGAGATCGGCCACCATTTCGGCCTTTCCGACGCCGACATGCACGCCATCGAGGACGCGGCGGGCTAGGCCTCGTATCCGAACCGGGTCGCCCAGGGGTCGAGCTTGCCGCGCACCGCTTCGAGCGCGCCGGCATAATCGCGCCAGCGCCCGGCCGAGCTTTCATAGACCGGCTGCACGATCTGCGGCGCCGACGGTGTCGAGACCGGCCGCGCCTTCGCCTTGTCGCGATAGCGCATCACCTCGTCCGACCAGTCCAGGCCGAGAAAGCCGGTCAGCTGGCGCGCCTGGCCCTCGAGATCCGCCACAAAATCCTCGTAGCGCACCTGCATCAGCTGTGCGGGCGGCAATCGGTCGAGCGCCCGCATTCCGGCCGTCATGGCCGCATCGTAATAGGCCGACGCGCCAGGCATGGAGAGCATCTGGAACATGGCCGGGTTCATGCCGAAACGCTGCTTGAAGGCCGACAGGACGCAATCGCGCGGATCGCGCAGGGCGAGGATGAATTTCGCA
>CBDUFA010000483.1:0-1514 GCA_965366295.1 uncultured Hyphobacterium sp. | reverse complement strand
GGACGCTGCGACCGCTTTCAACCGCTCGCTGGCCCTGGCGATGGTGACACCCCAACGCTGCGAATAGAGCCCGTAGACATTGTTGGGCAGTTCGGCGACCTCGCCGAAGCCCGCAAACCGCGCCGCGGGCAGGCGGATCGTTTCCACCAGCAGCGGCTTGTCGCGGATCGAGCGCAGCCGCTCGGTCAGCCACACGGCCTCGCCGGCCTGCAGGTCCAGCGCCTGGGCGTCGCGTCGGGTTGCGCGGACCCGGTCGCGCTTGAGGATGCGCGATTGCGGAAACGAGGTCTCGCCGTCGTCCGGCACCATCCTGAAGAACTGGAACAGGATCCGGCTTTCCTCCGGGCTGGCGACGAAGGTGCCGCGACCCTGGCGCCGGATTAAAAGGTTCTCCGCCGTCATCGCGTCAAGCGCCTTGCGGATCGTGCCCTGGCTGACGCCGACCTGGCGCGCCAGCTCCATCTCGGAGGGGATCAACTGGCCCGGCTGCCACTCGCCGTCGATCAGGCGCCGGACGAGTTGATCCTTCACCTGCATGTAGAGCGGCTTGTAGGCGAATGTGGTGGCTGGCGCGTTCTCGTTCATGACCGAATCCCCGTATCGGACCCTGATTTTCTAGCCGGTCGGAATTGACATTGCCAGAATTTTATATCTTATGTCTTATATAAGACTTAAGCATTCCAAATGGGAGCTGACGGGATTTCATGACCATTCCACACCTGCTCGTGCATGATCGGAAGGACAATGTCGGCGTTGTCGTGGTCGAGGGGCTGACGGCGGGAACCCGCATGCTGGCCGTCGTCACCGAGGACGATTCCAGCTTCGAGATCGAAGCCGGAAACGACGTTCCAATCGGTCACAAAGTGGCGCTTCGCGACATCGCCGACGGCGACACCGCGATCAAATATGGCGAGGATATCGGGCGCTTCGTGGCCGATGTGGCGCGCGGCGAACACGTGCACGTCCACAATCTGAAGACCAAGCGCTGGTAGGCGCCGGACGCGGGAACGGGTTTTCCGCATCGCACGAAATTGGCACGGGAAAAGCGAAGATGGCCGCGAACTATTCCAATCTGACATTCAAGGGCTACCGGCGCGACAATGGCCGGGTGGGCGTCAGGAACCACGTCGTCATCCTGCCGGTGGACGACATCTCCAATGCCGCCTGCGAGGCGGTGGCCAACAATATCAAGGGCACGCTGGCGCTGCCACACGCCTATGGCAGGCTGCAGTTCGGCGCGGACCTCGACCTGCATTTCCGCACCATGATCGGCACCGGCGCCAACCCGAACGTGGCCGCCTGCATCGTGATCGGCATCGAGCCGGGCTGGACCAAAAAGATCGTCGACGGAATCGCTGAAACCGGCAAGCCGGTGGCCGGGTTCTCGATCGAGCAGAACGGCGACCTGAAGACGATCATGGACGCCTCGCGCAAGGCGAAGGAATTCGTCCATTACGCCACCGAGCTGCAGCGCGAGGACTGCGCGATTGGCGAGCTGTGGGTGTCCACCAAAT
>CBDUFA010000482.1:0-1531 GCA_965366295.1 uncultured Hyphobacterium sp. | reverse complement strand
ACCCGCCGGAAATCCGGCGAATAGCGCGGAGACGGCGTCCTCGCCGTCCGCCAGATCACCTTCGACATTCGAGACGATGTGCATGACATGGCTATAGCGCTCGACGATCTCGCGTTCGGTGATCCGGATCGATCCCGGCTTTGCGACCCGGCCAACATCATTGCGGCCGAGATCGAGCAGCATCAGGTGCTCGGCCCGCTCCTTCGGGTCGGCCAGCAGGTCGGCTTCCATGGCCGCATCCTCGGCCGGCGTCTGGCCCCGCGGGCGCGTGCCGGCAATGGGCCGGACCGTGACGACCCCGTCGCGCAATCGCACCAGGATTTCCGGGCTGGAACCGGTCACGGCATAGCCATCGAACTCGAAGTGGAACAGGAAAGGCGAGGGGTTCAGCCGCCGCAGGGCGCGATAGAGTGCGAAGGGCGGGAGCTCGAAAGGCGTGGAGAAACGCTGGCTCAGCACGCCCTGGAAAATATCGCCGGCCAGGATGTGCTGCTTGACCCGATCGACACTGGTGCGGAACGCCCCAGCGTCGAACGTTGATCGGGGCGAGATGGTTTGCGGGATCCACTTGGGTGGTTCCGGCAGGGGGGCATCCAGCTTGTCGAGCAGGGCTTGCAATTCGGCGCGCGCTTCGTCCCCGTCATCACTGGGCTGCAGGCGACGATACGCCGTGATTTCCTGTTTCAGCGCGTCAAAGACGATCACGGTCCGCGGGCGGATCAGGCGCGCATCGGGAATGCCAGAAGGATCGGGTGGCTGGGTGTCGGGCAGGGGCTCGATGGCCCGGATCAGGTCATAGCCGATATAGCCAAAACACCCGGCGGCGATGGACGGGGATGTCTCAGGCATGTCCAGCCTTGCGGACGCCAGAAACCGCTTGAGCGAGGAAATCGGATCGCGCCCGTCCGGATCGGTCTGGCCGCTTTCTGTCTCCGTGATGAAGGGGGTGCCGTCG
Organism: uncultured Hyphobacterium sp.; assembly: GCA_965366295.1. Taxonomy (GTDB): domain Bacteria; phylum Pseudomonadota; class Alphaproteobacteria; order Caulobacterales; family Maricaulaceae; genus Hyphobacterium. The sequence continues at coordinate 576 of CBDUFA010000482.1, read as the reverse complement.
CGGACTGTCCAGATCAGGTCGGGATCGAATCCGATAGCGGAATAGCGGCCCCTGAAAGACCCGCCCTCGACCGACTCGAGCAGAAAGCTGTCCGCCCGGTCGCGGGCCAGCTTGAGATAGGCCGCGACCGGTGTGGTCAGATCGTCAATGCGCGCGACAGAGCAAAGCCGCGCTGAACCGGCCGGGTCAGATGACGCCATGGCGTCTACTGATCGGGTGTGGCGTAGCCGAGCGCCTGGTCACGCAAGCGCATGTCGATATCTTCGCCGCTGAAATCGTATTCGGTGTAGAGCGCGGAGACGAGGCCGGAATCGATGTCGCGGCGATAGCCCTGCGTCAGGAAATTCTCCACCTGGTCCAGGGTTTCCTGCGACGGCAACTCGCCATCACGCGCGGCATTCACACGCAAGACCAGGTGAGAACGGCCGGTGCCGGTTCGTGTGGTTTCGGTTTCGCCGATGTCCATGGTGAAGGCCAGCTGGACAACTTGTTCGCCGAAATTGTCGGCGGTTTCGCTGCGGCGGAGGCTCGCTTGCTCGATCCGGAAATCGGGATTGGCGTCGGCGATCGACTGGA
>CBDUFA010000481.1:0-1537 GCA_965366295.1 uncultured Hyphobacterium sp. | reverse complement strand
ACGGCGGAAGAGGCCGAGGAACTGACCCGCTTGCTCGAAAACGGCGATGACGGGGAGAAAAAGGCATGAGCGGGCTGGTTGACGCGCTTTTGCTGGGGGCCGGATTCTCGCTGGTTTCGGGTCTGGTGCTCTGGTCAATTCTCAGCCGGATGCCAGCCGGACCGGGCGCAGCCATTCATTGGCGTATGGCCCGCTGGGTCAGCGTACTGCCATTGATCCTGGCGCCCATGATCCACTTCATTCCCGAAGCACCCGCATCGGCTGCCGCTCAGGCAGCACCGCTCCATGCCAGTCTCCCGCTCGCCTGGCCGGCCGCCGAATTGCCGGCTGCATCATCGCTCACGACATCCGGGTTCGCATGGAGCTGGCTGGCCGGTCTCTATCTGGCAGGGCTGGTCGTCTCATTGGGCCTTGCCGCCCGGCGCCATCTCCGGCGGCGCAGCTTTCTCAAGCGATGCCGCTGGCCGGAATCATCGGAGCAGGACCGGATCGAAACCGCGGCCGGAGCTGTCACGGCGGCCGAAGCCCGCGTGTTGATTTCACCGCGCATTGCGTCGCCGGTCCTCACCGGTTGGTGGGGCGTGATTGTCCTGCCGGAAGCGCTCTTGTCCGATCAGCGTGCGCTCCGGTTTGCACTGGTTCATGAGCGGGTTCACCACAATCGCGGTGACGAGCGTGACCGGCTCGTGGGCGCGGCGCTCACGACAATTTTCTGGTTCCATTTGCCCTTGCGGTGGATCGAACGCGAACTTGGTGCCGCGCGGGAAATCGCTTGCGACGCCGAAACCCTCAATGTGCTGGGGAGCACGCAGCGCTCGGCCTATGCGTCGACGCTGATCGACACGATGCGGCAGGCCATTCCAGCCGCGTCGGCTTTCGGACCTCAAGACAGGAGACATCGTAAAATGCGTATCAAGGCCATAATGGGCGAGGGGCGCCCGTCGCACCTGCGCAGCATTCTGCTCACCGCCACAACCCTCTCGATCGCCGTACCGCTGGCAGCCGCCCAGGCGGCCTGGACAGACCGTGTGGAAACCGTTCAGCCGGTTCAGCAGATCGAGGCCGTCGCCGGCATCGCACCGGAACCGGAAGAGATGCCGTTCGGCGAACTGGCCTTTGCGCCGGACGCTGCCGTAGAGCCGGCGCCGGAACCGCAGGAGGTCAGTTTCGGCCCGGCCGATGTGGCAGCGCCATTCATCAATGCCCCGGTGTCGGGGGGACGTATTTCCAGCCGCTTCGGACCGCGTCCGGACATGCCGGCATCCGCGCCGCCATTCCACAATGGCACCGATGTCGCAGCACCCGAGGGCACGCCGATTTCTGCCCCTGCTGCGGGCCGGGTCGTTCACGCCGCCAACGGGTTCAATGGCAATGAAGCCTGGGGCAATACGGTGGCCATTGACCATGGCGAGGGCTGGCAAACGGTTTATGCGCACATGCAGGGCTTCGACGTCGCGGTCGGCGATACCGTGCGGGCCGGCCAGCAGATCGGCCGGAATGCCTCCGGCGAGGCGACGGCTGCACAGCAGCACGGCCG
>CBDUFA010000480.1:0-1543 GCA_965366295.1 uncultured Hyphobacterium sp. | reverse complement strand
CCGGCACCTGATAAAGCCGGATGAAATTTTCAACCTCCCACCGCTCGGCAGCCAGGAGCTTGTCGATGACTTCCTTGTCGCTCATGGATAGTCTCCAGCTGAAATTTCCCGACTGTCGCATTCGCGGGCAAGACGGGAAAGTCCGCCTTGCTAGACCGGGAAATTCAAGCAGCATTACCGGCTATCGTTGCGCGGCTTCACTCAACTGCGTGAGGTGTCCGGCGAGATCGGTTGCTTCGCCGCTGGCGTTGATGGTGTCGAAATAGTCGTGCCAGCCCGATTGCGCGATGCCGGCTACGAGCGCATCGAGCGCCGCATCGTCGGGGCAGCGCCAAATGGCGAAGAATGTCTGTGGTGCGGCGTGCCGTTTGGTCTGATCGACCTTGCCGAGTGCAAGAGCCTCCACGCCGAGGGCGGACAGGGCCGGAACGGCCGAGCCGATGCCGGTGAAGAATTCCTGGCGTTCGCTCTCGGAGAGGTCGAGCCAGGCGGGTTTCGGGGTGTAGAGTTCGGCGAGATAGTGCGCCATGGTTCACTTCCGGTTCAACGTTGGAGATCGGGTTTGATCGAGCGAAGGGCGCGCTTGCAGATGTGGGCTGTCGCAGGTGTCGGGCTTTCGGCGGACCACCGGGCGCACAGGGCCTGAACCCAGTCCGGCCGGTCTTTTCCGGCGTCGTTCAGCCAGTTGCCAACCGAGTCCTGCACATAGCCGGAAGGGTCCGCTCGAAGCGGTTCGAGGACCGGAAGCCCAAGCTGTGGCTGTGTCTTCAGCGCGCCGATATGCGTGCACCACACGCCGCGCGGGCGGATAGCCTCCGAGGCAAAGCGCCGGACGCGCTCCGATGGATCTGCGCTCCACGCGGCCAGCATCGCGATGGCGCTTTCGAGTTCGGCGGCGAGATGCGGGCGGACGGCCATCCACGACCATTCCCGCACGCCGAAATGCCGGTCGTCGGCATAGGGCCGTATCGCCGCAAGCCTGTCGTGAAGGGGCATTTGGGCCGCGCCGACCATGAAGCAGGCCCAGCCGCGCGCGGTGTCCGAAGGGTGCTGCCCAAGCCGGTCCAATACGGTGTCGCCAAGCTCCTGCCGGATCAATTGCGCGGCAAGCGCCATGCGTCTTGATATGCCTTGCGCTGCGCTCTGTTTCATTTCGGCCAGGGCGTCCGCGCCGATTTCCGGCAGGACATTGCCCATGAGCACGGCAAAATCGACGGCGAGACACTCGGTGAGCGTCGCGGCTTCAATCTCTCCGGCATTGAGGCGGGCGAGGCGATCCGGGCTTATATCCCTGACGCCGCGCCCTGCGGGCTTTGCTGCGCTCATGCGCGCGCATCCTTTTGCCGGCCTGCGTGTGGCCTGCCGGTTTCCAGATTTTGCCAGATGCGTTGCAGGAGCAGGTTCAGCGTTTTGCGCTCGTCGTCGGCGAAGCCTTCAAACAGCGAAGCGACCCATTCGGTGTGTTCGTTGAACAGGTCACGCGCCGTCTTTTGTCCTGCTTCGGTCAGGATGACAGCGACCTTCCGCCGGTCATCAAGGCCGC
>CBDUFA010000479.1:0-1551 GCA_965366295.1 uncultured Hyphobacterium sp. | reverse complement strand
CCGCCATCGCCATCGGCTGGGCGCTCTACGTGCTGGCCTGCCGGCCCGACTGGCAGGCGCGGGTGCGTGAGGAAGCCCGGGCGGTGGCCGGCGAGGGTGAGATCACGGCCGACCATTTGCCGGGCCTCGCTTTCACGCGGCAGATCGTCGACGAGACCCTGCGGCTCTACCCGCCCGCGCCGATGATCGGACGGCAGGCCATCCGGGATACGCGGATCTGCGAGCGCGAGGTGAAAAAGGGCGATGTCGCGATTCTCGCCTTCTATGCGCTGCATCGTCACCATCGCTACTGGCCGCAACCGGATGCTTTCGACCCGGAGCGCTTCTCACCGGAAAACCGGCCATCCGATCCCTGGCTGTTCAAGCCGTTCGGCGGAGGGCCGCGCGCCTGCGTCGGCTCCGGCTTTGCGCTGACCGAGGCCACGGTGATCCTGGCGGCGCTGTTGCGGCGGCTCAGCGTGGCCGTGCCGGAAGGCTATGAGCCCTATCCGGTGATGACGGTGACGCTGCGTCCGGAGGGCGGCCTGCCGCTGGTAGTGAAACCGGCCTGACGCCGTTCGGCGCAGGGAAGTGTCTAGCTTTTTTCCAGGCTTTCCGGGTCGATGCCGATGCCTTCCATGCGCTCGCGCCAACGCTTGCGGGCCAGCGCCTGCATGTCTTCCACCCGGTCCATCTCGTCGGTGATTTCCAGCCCGATCAGTGTCTCGACCACGTCCTCCAGCGTTACCAGCCCCTGCAGCGTGCCGAATTCGTCTATGACAAGGGCGATATGGCTCTTCTCGTGCATCAGCCGGTCGAACACGACGGAGGCAGACGCGCTTTGCGGCAGGGCGAGGAAGTCACGGCGGAACGCGTCCAGTGGCCGGTCGAATTCGTCCTTCGCCTGCGCCATCAGCAGGTCGTCCTTGAGCACATAGCCGGTGATGTTGTCGGCGCTGCCGCGATAGATCGGGATGCGCGAGAACGGATTGCCGGCGCGTTTCGAGAAGAACGTCTCGACCGTCATCTCCGCATCCGCCGCAAAGATCACCGGGCGCGGGGTCATGATATCGCGCACCGACAGTTTCCGCAGCCGCAGGAGATTGGTGACGATGGCCAGCTCCTTGGCCTCCAGCTCGCCCTCCGCGGCACCGATCTCGGCCATGGCGGCGAGCTCGTCGCGGCTGAAGGTCTGCGCATGGGCACCGGAACCGGACAGCAAGCGGGTGAGCCGCTCCGACAACCAGACGAAGGGAAATAGCAAGCGGGTCAGCGCCCGGATCAGTACTGCCATGGTGGGGGCCAGCGATTTCCAGTGCGTGGCGCCGAGCGTCTTGGGAATGATTTCCGACACGATCAGGATCAGCAGCGTCAGTATGGCGGAGGTGAGGCCGAGGAACTGGCTGCCGAACACGGCCGCCGCCTGCGCGCCGACGCCGGCAGCCCCCACGGTATGGGCAATCGTGTTGGCCGTCAGGATCGCCGCCAGCGGGCGGTCGAGATTGGACCGGATCTCCGAGAGCGCGCGCGAGCCGGCGCCGCCCTTGCGCTCCAGCGCGGCGACATAGGAGG
>CBDUFA010000478.1:0-1564 GCA_965366295.1 uncultured Hyphobacterium sp. | reverse complement strand
GGCCGGCATCGCGGCGCTGATATTCGGGGCCCTGTTCGGGACAACGGAAGGGCTCGTGGCTGGCGGCGCCGCTTTTCTGGGCCATTGCTTTCCGGTTTGGCTGAAATTCAAGGGCGGAAAAGGCGTCGCCACATTTTACGGGACATTGTTCGCCGTCGCCTGGCCTGTCGCGATCCTCGCCGCACTGACCTGGATCGGCATGGCCCTCCTGATGCGGATTTCCTCGCTCAGCGCCCTGGTCGCTGCCGCAGCCGCGCCCTTGATCGCCTATGCCTTCGGCAAGCCCGGCGTGGCCCTGCTCTGTGTTTTTCTCGCCGTCCTGATCTTTTGGCGGCACCGCGCCAATATTGCCCGCCTGATGTCCGGTGAAGAACCGCGCATCGGTGCGAAGCCGGCGTGATCCGGCAGGAGTTATCGCACGCTGAACGCGTCGACTGGCTGCGGCTGGCACGCACTCCACAAGTCGGACCCGTCACCTTTTCCAAGCTGATCGAACGCTTTGGCAACGCCGCCGCGGCGCTCGACGCGCTTCCGGACCTGGCCGCCAGAGGTGGACGGGTCGATTCCATGAAGATTGTCGCGCGCGATGAGGCCGAGGCCGAAATGAGCGCCACCGATGAATACGGCGCGCGCATGCTGATGTCGTGCGAGACGGACTATCCGGATCTTCTGGCCGCGCTCGACCCGCCACCCCCGGTGATCACCGTCCAGGGACCGCTGGATGCCAATACGCGGGCCAGTTGTGCCATCGTCGGATCCCGCAATGCCTCGGCGATCGGTCTCCGCTTTGCCCGCGACATTGCCGCCGGGCTCGGGCGCGCCGATATCATCGTGGTTTCCGGCCTTGCACGGGGTATTGATGGTGCCGCGCACACAGGCGCGCTTGAAACCGGCACCATAGCGGTGCTGGCGGGTGGGATCGACTATATCTATCCCCCGCAAAACGAGCGCCTGCATCACGACATTGCCCGGCAGGGCTTGCTGGTGACGGAATCGCCTCTCGGCATGACGCCCACCGCCAAGGACTTTCCACGCCGCAACCGCCTGATCTCCGGCCTGTCACTGGGAACGGTGGTGCTCGAAGCGGCGCTGCGTTCCGGCTCGCTGATCACCGCCCGGCTGGCTGCCGAGCAAGGCCGCGAAGTGATGGCCGCGCCGGGGTCTCCACTGGACCCGCGCGCCAAGGGCACCAACAAGCTGATCCGCGAGGGCGCGGCCCTCATCGAGTCCGCTGACGACGTGCTCGAAATTCTGAGGCAGACCAAGCGCCCGGTCGCGGCAGAATCGGATAGCGAACCTTACGAACCGAGCGGCGGCGGGGACACCGAGTCCGGGCTGCGCGAGCGGATAATGGACCTGCTATCGCCCTCGCCCGTTTCCATCGACGAACTGGCCAGGTCAGCCGGCGTGCCGGTCGGCCGGGTCAACAGCGTCCTGATCGAGCTCGAACTGGCCGGAAGGGCCATTGTCCTGCCCGGCGGGCTCGTTCAGATCGCCTACCGCGATGATTGATCGCGCTCGGCTTCCATCGCCACGACCGGGATTACGGCCCCTAGCAATTCGC
>CBDUFA010000477.1:0-1565 GCA_965366295.1 uncultured Hyphobacterium sp. | reverse complement strand
AAGGAAACGCTGGTCTCCGCGGCCGCGTAAATCCTGTTTCCAACCTAATTGAGAAAGGGCTCGCCGCCTGGCGGGCCCTTTTTCTTTAGCCGCTCGTCGCGTGCGGCGTGATACCGGAATTGAGGCCAAGAACCTCACCCGCAAGGTAAAGCGAGCCGCAGATCAGGATGCGCGGGGCCGGGTCGTCGCGGACAGCATCGGCCAGCGCGGAATAGAGGTCGGTATTCGCTTCCGCTGTCAGGCCGGCGCGGCGGGCGGCCTGCACGATATCGGCGGGCGATTGCGACCCGCCCCGTCCGCCGGAAAAGCCGATCGCCTGGACCCGGCGCGCCAGCCCGTCAAAATGGCGCAGATAGTTTTCGGCATCCTTGTTGGGCGAGAAGGCACAGATCAGCATGAGCGGCCGCGGCGCGCGGGCCTCCAGATCGGCCATGGCGCGCGCGAGCGCCTGCCCGGCGGCTTCATTATGTCCGCCATCCAGCCAGATTTCGGCGTCACCTGCGGCATCGACGACCGGGCCGGATGTCAGGCGTTGCAGGCGGGCCGGCCAGGCGGCGTTTTCCAGCCCCTTTCGTACGGCCGGCTCGTCGAGACCGGCGGCACGGGCCGCGGCAATGGCAATGCCGGCATTGATGATCTGGTGTTCGCCTTCCAGCGCCGGACGTGGCAAATCCCAGAGCAGGCTTTCCTCTTCATAGACAAGGCGCCCCTGCTCGCTCCAGGCGCGGTATTCCCGCCCCCAGAGCCGCACGGGTGCTCCGATCGCGTTGGCGATGGCCGCGATCCGATCCTCGGCTTCCGGACGTTGCGGGCCGATAATGGCGGGTACGCTTTTCTTCAGGATACCGGCCTTTTCACCGGCAATACCGGCAATGTCGGTGCCGAGGAATTCGGCATGATCAAGGCTGACCGGTGTGATCACGCTGACCTGCGGCTTTGCAATGACATTGGTGGCATCGAACCGTCCGCCCAGCCCGACTTCCAGGATCAGCCGGTCCGCCGGGGTCTCGGAAAACAGGAGGAAGGCGGCTGCGGTCGTGATCTCGAAGAAGGTGATCGGCGCGCCGTTATTGGCGGCTTCGCAGCGCGCAAAGGCCTCGGTCAGGCGGGCATCGTCAACGATCTCACCGGCCAGCACGATGCGTTCGTTGAACCGCACAAGGTGCGGCGAGGTGTAGACGTGCACCGTCTCGCCTGCAGCTTCGGCCATGGCGCGCAGATAGGCGCAGACCGAGCCCTTGCCATTCGTCCCGGCAACATGGATGACCGGCGGCAGCTTGAGATGCGGATTGCCGAGCTTTTCCAGCAGGGCTTCGAGCCGGCCCAGCGACAAGTCGATCTTTTTCGGATGCAGGGACGCCAACCGGTCAAGGACCGGCTGCAATCCGTCACTCGCCGGCATAGTCCGCCGGCGGCTGTTCGCGGCGCGTGGCCGGCACATTGCCGCCGCCCCTCTTCATCAGCGTGCGCAGCATGCGGCCCAGCACGGCACGCATCTCATGGCGGGAGACGACCCGGTCAATCATGCCCTTTTCCAGCACGTATTCGGCGGTCTGGAAGTCCTC
>CBDUFA010000476.1:0-1580 GCA_965366295.1 uncultured Hyphobacterium sp. | reverse complement strand
CATGGTCTGGCTCCGACACGCGCTCGACGGTTTCAAAGCCGCCGCCGCGCCGCCAGTCGATACCGTGAACTGGCGTTGCATGGCTAATCAGGCAGCCCGCCAGTATCCGGAAGTATAGCGCATCTCCGCCGCGATTTCCGCGCAGGTCAAAGATCAAAGCCGTGTCCGAAGGCAGGGCCGCCAACACCGCGTTGAGGCCAAGGGCGGCGTCCGGGTCGCTGGGAAAGTCCGCAATCCGGACCAGCGCGATGGGCCGGTCCGACCGCACCATCATTTCGAGGGAAAATGACGCCTCATCATGGTGGGTGTCGGTGCTAGTTTCCTCATGCATGTCGTGACCCAGAATACGCGCCGTCCGTGCAGGACCGTAGGCGCCCAGATGTCCGTCCGGTAAAACCGCCTGGAGCACACGATGGACGGCCAGCGCGAACGCCTCGTCATCCGCAATGGCCAGAGCTCTATCGTCCTGCGCCAGCATTTCCAGCGCCTCTCGATATGCCGGCGCGCGGGCGGGCTCGAAAATGTTGGCATCGATGGTGTCGGCCATTTCCTGCAACAGCGCGCGCCGGGCGGGCGCATCGCCTTGGGCCCATGCGCTGCTCCCTGCGAACAGGATGGCCGCGAAGGTAATCGACACTGATTTGATGAGACGGATCATTTTACACCCTTTGCATGTCTGAACATAATCGGGTGTTGGCGGCGGCGGGCCGCGATAGCGAGTCACCGAGGCTCACCGAATGAAACCAAATCTCTTCACCCTCGGCGGCTGGGCTGTGAACCCGCAAAAGCGGACGATCGAACGCGATGGCAAGTCCGAAGTCCTGCAGCCCAAACTGATGGCGCTACTGGTATCGCTGGCCAGCGCCTGGCCGGCCTTCCGCACGCGTGAAGAGCTGATCGCCGAGATCTGGGGCGTGGAACACATCAGCCCGCAGGCGCTCAACAATGCAGTATCCAAGCTGCGTCAATTGCTGGGGGATGATCCCAGGCGCCCGGAATTCATCATTACCGAGCGGGCCAGGGGTTATGCCTTGCTCGCCGAGCCGGCATGGCTTGAAGCCGCGCCTGCCCGGGCGATCTGGAAGCGCCCGGTTGTCTGGGCCGGAAGCGCTGCCCTGGTGGCGGTCATAATGGCCGGCACCGCCTAGTATATGACGGCATCCCGGACACATCCGTTTTCCGACCTGGTCGACAATCCGGAGAACTGGGACGTCGAATACAGCGAGCCGCAGGAATAAGGGCGGCCCTTGCGAGCCGCCCCTGCAATTCACCGGGGATGGCCGGTCTAGAGACCGGTGCCGAACGAGACGACGCGAGCACAGACCTCGTCGCCGAACATGCCGCCATACCGGGTGAAATCCATCTCCGAGCATGCTGCATTATCCGGATCGACCTGGTAGCGGACGAAAGCGGACTGCTCCGCTTCCTGCATCCGGATCAGCATGGACATCGCGGCGGCGATGCCGCCGGGCCGGTTGCCGCCATTGAACGCCATGGCGATCCCGTTGCAATGGAACACGACGCCGCTTTCCGTCATCCAGATCCGGTAGATCGGGCAGGTCGCGTGTTCATATGGTGTG
>CBDUFA010000475.1:0-1590 GCA_965366295.1 uncultured Hyphobacterium sp. | reverse complement strand
GCCACATAGCCCGGCCCGAAATTGAGCTCGATCGTGTCACCGGGCGACATCCGCATCACGGATGGCGAGAGCCGGTCAAACGAGATGACATCCGGCCCGCCATCGGCATTGGCGATGATCTGGACATCGGTGAACATGTCGTCCGCCAGCGCCACGCCGGACAGGACAACGGACAGGGCCAGGCCCCGGATAATGGATTTCATGAACTCCCCCTAACGCCGGTCAGCGGCGCTCTCCGGCAGGGATGCTAGGCCGGATAATCTGATTTGGCGAGGAAAATCCGGAACTTGGCACTACTTACGGTTTTATTCCGGCCGCAATCACCGCCCGGCATAGAACTCCGCCTGCTCGCGGAACAGGTCGCGATAGGCCCCCGGGCTTTCCGCCAGTTCGGCCGCCGTGCCGTCCTGCACGATCCGGCCGTTTTCCAGCACCACGATCCGCTCGCACAGGCGCAGTGTCGACAAGCGGTGACTGATCACGATCAGGGTCGCGGGCCGTGAGCGCAGCGCCTTGACGAAGTCGGCCTCACCGGCCGGGTCGAGCGCCGCGGTCGGTTCATCAAGGATCAGTATGTCGGCCCCCTCTCGCAGCATCGCCCGCGCCAGGGCAAGCCGCTGCCATTGCCCGCCGGATAATTCCCGCCCGTCGAGGAATTGCTTCGACAGCCGGGTCTCGAGCCCGTCCGGCAGATCGGCGATCACCGGGGCGGCAAGCCCGGCTTCGGCCGCGGCGGCCCATTTCTCCCGGTCCTCGACGCGCAGCCCCTCGCCCATCGCGATATTCTCGCCCGCGGTCAGCGAATAGCGCTGCGAGGGCTGGAACACGGCCGCCGTGCGGGCATGCAGCACCGCCGGATCCCAGTCCTTCGTGTCCCGCCCGTCCAGCGTGATGCGTCCCGTTTGCGGCAGGTAGAGCCCGGTCAACAGCTTGACCAGCGTGGTCTTGCCCGACCCGTTCGCGCCGACAATGCCCAGCTTCTGGCCCGGTGGGATCACCAGCGAGACATTGTCCAGAGCCGGCCGCGAACTGCCGGGATAGCTGAAGCACACGCCGGTGAGCTCAAAGCCCGCGGCCGGGTTCGGCCCGGTTGTCGCGTCACCGCGCACCTGGCCTTCATCCTCGGCGAGGAGCGCATAGAGATTGGAGATATAGAGCAGGTCTTCATATCCGCCGCCCAGCGTCGCCAGCAGTGTGGTGACGGTGTTCTGCCCCTGCTTCAGCACCGCGGCATACATTGTCATCTGGCCCAGCGAGATCGCGCCGGTGAGCGTGACCCAGACGATCCAGGCCTTGCCGCCGAGGAAGAAGGCCGAGCTGACCAGTAACAGCGCCACGCCCAGCGCCGTGCGGCGGCCCTGCAGCTTGCGGTCTTCGCCGAACAGCCAGCGGAACAACTGGTCATAGCGCGAGCGAAGCGCCGGCGTGGAACCGGCATGCAGCCGCTCTATGGCCGCGGTCTCGCTGGTCATCAGGGTTTCGAGGTAGTTGCGCCGCCGCATTTCCGGTGTGCGCCCGGTATAGAAGCGGAAGGCCGATCCGGAAAACCGCAACTCGGCCAGGAAGAGCGGCAGGCCGCCAGCGAGGATG
>CBDUFA010000474.1:0-1596 GCA_965366295.1 uncultured Hyphobacterium sp. | reverse complement strand
AGGATCGTCATCATGCCGAGAATCCACATGCCGCGCTCGGGATCGAGCGAGAAGGCGTGGACCGAGGTCAGCACACCCGACCGGACAAGGAATGCGCCCATGGTCGACAGGGAAAAGGCCATGATGGCGAGGAAGGCGGTCCAACCGGCAAAATTCCCCGACTTCTGGGTCGCGATCGCCGAGTGGATAAGCGCCGCTGCGATCAGCCATGGCATGAAGCTGGCATTTTCAACCGGGTCCCAGAACCACCAGCCCCCCCAGCCCAGCTCGTAATAGGCCCACCAGGCCCCCAGCGCGATCCCTGCGGTGAGCGCGGTCCAGGCAGCCAGTGCCCAGGGACGCAAGGCGGTAGCGATCGCACGCCCGCCGCGGCCCTCGATCAAACCGGCAACGGCCAGCGAGAACGCGGCCGAGAGACCGACATAGCCGACATAAAGCGTCGGCGGGTGCACGGCGAGTGCGGGGTCCTGCAGGATCGGATTGAGATCGGCCCCCGTCACCGGAACCGGCAGCAGCCGTTCGAACGGATTGGATGCGATCGCCGTGAAGGCGAGGAACATGAGCTGCAAGCCGCCCTGGATCGCAACCGCCCGGAATTTCAGTTGCTGGTCCTGCCGCAACGCGAACCGGGCCAAGGCCGCACCGACGCCGACCAGCATCACGCACCAGAGCAGCATCGAGCCTTCATGCCCGCCCCAGGCCGCAGCGATCTTGTAGAAAAGCGGTTTGTCGACATGCGAATGGCCCGCGACGTACGCCACCGAGAAATCCGATTGCAGAAAAAGCGTGATCAGGAGGCCGAAGGCGATGACCAGGCCGGCCAGCGCTCCATAGGCGGAACGCGAAGCGAGGCTCGCCGCAGCCTGTGATCCGGTCGAAGCCGCCCGCCACCCTGTCACGAATTGCAGCAGGGACAGAACCAGGGCGATAGCGACAAGGAAGCGGCCGATTTCCGCGATCATTGATCATCCTCGCCTTGCCAGACGCCGTTTTCACGCAGCGCCTCGGCCACTTCGGGCGGCATGTAGGTCTCGTCATGCTTGGCCAGAACCGAGCTGGCCTCAAACAGGTCGGGGGAGATGAAAGCGCCTTCCACCACCACGCCCTGGCCTTCGCGGAACAAATCCGGCAGCGAGCCGGAATAGGTGACGCGGATGGTTTCCGCGCCATCGGTGACCACAAAATCAGCGCTGGTGTCCGCGGGACGCGTGACGCTGCCATCTTCAACCAGGCCGCCGATCCGGATGCGTTCGCCAATGCCGGGATGGGCTTCGGCAACTTCGCTCGGGCTGTAGAACAGCACGATCGCATCCCGCAGGGCGACAAGCGACAGTCCGGCAGCCGCCACGAGGACGACAGCGGCCACACCGACCATGATCAATCGCTGGCTGCGCGCTCTCATTCGCCTTGTCCTTCTTCGGTTCTCAGCGCCATGGTCAGGATGTCGAGGATCACCATGGCGCCGTCATTGTCGCTGAATTGCCGGCGCGCCTCCATGACGGCCTCCCGGGTTCCGGCTTCGTCCTGAAGGCGGCCCCGGACCCTTATCAAACGCATCCAGTCCGCAAATCCGGCATTGCCTTCCTCCACCCGGGC
>CBDUFA010000473.1:0-1604 GCA_965366295.1 uncultured Hyphobacterium sp. | reverse complement strand
ATTGTCGATAATGACTGGGTCGAGGCTTACAATACGAACGGTGCCCTGGTGGCGCGGGCCGTGGTGTCCCAGCGGATCAAGCCGGGCACGCTGTTCATGTACCACGCCCAGGAAAAGATCGTGAATGTGCCGGGTTCGGAACTGACCGGACAACGCGGCGGCATCCACAATTCGGTGACAAGGGCGACGCTGAAGCCGACGCACATGATCGGCGGCTACGCCCAGCAATCCTATGGCTTCAACTATTACGGCACGGTCGGCTCGAACCGCGATGAGTTCGTGATCGTCCGCAAGATGGACAAGGTCGACTGGCTTGAAGGGCCGGCTGCTGATGCAATGGAGGCGGCAGAATGAAGATCCGCGCACAAATCGGAAAAGTCCTGAACCTCGACAAATGCATTGGCTGTCATACCTGCTCGGTCACTTGCAAGAATGTGTGGACCAGTCGCGAAGGCGTTGAATACGCCTGGTTCAACAATGTCGAGACCAAGCCCGGCGTCGGCTATCCGAAGGACTGGGAAAACCAGGGCCGCTGGAATGGCGGCTGGAAGCGCTCGAAGAATGGCAGCCTTCACCCGAAAATGGGTTCCAAATGGCGAATTCTGGCGAAGATTTTTGCCAATCCGGACCTGCCACAGATCGACGATTACTACGAACCTTTCACCTTCGATTACGGGCATCTGCAAAGCGCACCGGAATCAAAAGCTTTCCCCACGGCGCGGCCGCGCTCGCTGATTTCCGGCGAGCGGATGGAAAAGATCGAATGGGGCCCGAACTGGGAAGAAATTCTCGGGGGTGAATTCTCCAAGCGCTCGGAAGACTACAATTTCGAGGGCGTCCAGAAGGAGATTTACGGCCAGTTCGAAAACACTTTCATGATGTATCTGCCGCGCCTGTGCGAGCATTGCCTCAACCCGACCTGCGCGGCGGCCTGCCCGTCCGGCGCTATCTACAAGCGGGATGAGGACGGCATTGTCCTGATCGATCAGGAGAAATGCCGCGGCTGGCGGATGTGCGTGTCCGGCTGTCCCTACAAGAAAATCTACTTCAACTGGGCGAGCGGAAAATCCGAGAAATGCACCTTCTGCTATCCGCGCATCGAAGTCGGGCAACCGACGGTCTGCTCGGAAACCTGTGTCGGCCGCATTCGCTATCTTGGCGTGATGCTCTACGACGCCGACCGTATCGAGGAAGCAGCATCCGTCGAAAACGAACAGGATCTCTACGAGGCGCAGCTCGATATTTTCCTTGATCCGAATGACCCGGAAATTCAGGAGCAGGCCCGCAAGGATGGCGTGCCGGAGGCCTGGATCGAGGCTGCCAAGCAATCGCCGGTCTACAAGATGGCGATTGACTGGAAGGTGGCGTTCCCGCTGCACCCGGAATACCGGACGCTGCCCATGGTCTGGTATGTGCCGCCGCTCTCGCCGATCAAGAATGCGGCCGAGACCGGCGCCATCGAATCCGACAATGGCATGCCCGATGTGCGGTCGCTGCGTATCCCGCTGCGCTCTCTCGCCAATTTGCTGTCCGCAGGTGAGGTGGCGCCCGTCGCGCTGGCGCTGGAGCGGATGCTGGCGATGCGAGCCTATATGCGCGCCAAG
>CBDUFA010000472.1:0-1609 GCA_965366295.1 uncultured Hyphobacterium sp. | reverse complement strand
GCCGACTGGAGCGTCGAGCGGGCCGGGCTGATCTATTCCAATGCGGCGCTGCATTGGCTGGGCGAGCATGAAACGCTGTTTGTGCGTCTGGCCGGGATGCTGGCGATCGGCGGCACCCTGGCAGTGCAGATGCCGCATCAGAACAATGCGCCGTCGCACCGGGTCTGGCTGTCACTGGCCGAGGAGCTTTTTCCTGGGCGGGTGAAGCCGGAGGTCTCGCCCGGGGTGATGAAACCGCCGCACTATTTCCATCTTCTGGCCGGCCTGGGCCGGTTCTCTCTTTGGGAGACGGAATACTACCAGGTTCTGGGCGCGGATGAGAGCGGCCACCCGGTGCGTCGCTATACCGAGAGCACCTATGCGCGGCCGATTCTGGAGGCGCTGGAACCCGACGAGCAGGCGGTCTTGATCCGGCGCTACGAAGAGGTGATGGAAAAGGCCTATCCCAGGGGCGCGGATGGAACGGTCCTGTTTCCGTTCCGGCGGATGTTTTTCACACTGACGGTATGAACGGCGCTCTGCCGACGGGCGATGCCTTGGCGCGCGCTGCGGGGCATCAGTAATTATCCAGGAAAAGCGATGGGTCAGGGGATGATCCCGACCGTGGCGGTCTTCTCGCCAAGGACAGTATTGCCGCGCCGTAGGGTAACGCTGCCGGTATAAATGCCGGGTGACCAGGACGTGGCACCACGGCGTTTGGACGCGGCGCGCGACATGAGCGCGAGGTTGCGCTCGACGGTGTAGTCGCGGCTGTGGCTGAAACCGGCAGGGCCGCGGAAGCTTATGCGCACCAGATCGCCGGCGCGGGCGCCGAAAAAATAGCCCCAGAGCAGCAACTCGGCGCTGTCTGCGGGCAGGATGTCAGCGGCGGCGCCGCCATCGCGGATGGTTTCGAGCTTGGGCAGGTGTGCCCCGAACCCGGCCAGAAGCACGCCACCCGGGATGTAGGCGGGGGGATGATCCTGCCATAGCGAGACCGGCGGCGGCAGGGCGCAGGCATCGAGCCCGTCGGGATTGAACGGATCGACCGGCTTGCCGAGGTAGCGTACGGAGAAATGCAGATGCGGAAATTCGGCCAGCCCGGATTGCCCGACGAGACCGAGCGGCGTGCCGTTCTCGACCTGCTGGCCGGGCTTCACCAGCAGGCTGCCCTTGCGCAGGTGGCAATACTGCGTTTCCCAGCCGCGTCCATGATCGATCACCAGCCCGTTGCCGCATTCGGTCTCCTTGACGCTTTCCGGGTCGGTGAGAAAGGCGCCGTCGTCCATGCCGTCGCGCACGCCGCGCACACGGCCCCTGGCGGCGGCGGTGACGGTGACGCCGCTTGCCATTTCCGCCCGGCTGGGAACGGCGAAATCGGTGCCTTTGTGGCCATCGTAGCTCAGCGGATTGCAGCGGAAATCGCGCGCCGCCGGGCCGGGATCGGCATCGACATAATTCTGGATATAGCAGGTTTCTCCGACGATGCAGTCGATCGGCTGGGTCAGGGCAGGCGGGTTCGAAACGCTTGGCAGAGGCGGTTTGGGTGCGGGGAGATCGGCGCGCAGGGGGGCGGCGAGGACGACGCCGATCGTCACAAGAGCCAGGAAAAAGGCGCGCACCCAAGGGG
>CBDUFA010000471.1:0-1613 GCA_965366295.1 uncultured Hyphobacterium sp. | reverse complement strand
CAATCCGAATGCGCCGTCATAGCCAGCAGAAAGAGGCGCAAGATATTGCGCGATGAAATCGAATTCGCCAGTCCGGCTCACGCCCCGGCTTCCGCCGGGCGCAAATTCCTGGCAACCCGGTCCAGTACGGCATTCGCAAAAGCCGTTTCCTTGCTGCCGAAGAAAGCCCCCGCCAGGTCGACATAATTCTGCAGGATCGTGCCGATCGCCAGGTCAGGATGGGCGATCAGCTCATAAGTGCCACAGCGCAGGATCGACCGAAGCGTCGGGTCCAGCTTTTTCACGGTCCACTTTTCACTGAGCGCCGGCCCGATCGCCTGGTCAATTTCAGCGGCACTACTCACGACGCCGCGAACGACGGCCTCGAACAGAGCCTTGTCTGCATTTGCTGCCAGACGATGATCCAGGAACTGGACAACGATCCTGTCGATACCGGAATCGTCCTGTTCGGCCTGGAAAACCGCCTGGACCGCCGCCAGCCTCGCCGCAGGCTTCGGCTTCAGATCCGGCTGAATATCCTCGTCGCCATCCATCAGGCTGCCCCGAACCTTTCCCGCAAGGCGATCATGGCCAGACAGGCCCGGGCCGCATCCCCGCCCTTGTCCTTGTTCCCGGCCCGCTTCATCGCCTGCTCCCGGTTTTCAACGGTCAGTATCCCATTGCCAAGCGCCACGCCTTCCAGCGTCAGATCCATGAGCGCCCGCGCGGATTCGCCGGCCACATAATCATAGTGCGTGGTTTCGCCCCGGATCACGCAGCCGAGCGCAACATACCCGTCAAAACGCGTCCGGCTTTTCACGGCCGAAGCAATGGCGCCAGGGATTTCCAGCGCGCCGGGCACTTCGGCTATCTCGACATCGGCATCGGCAAGGGCCGCCTTGGCCCCAGCCAACAGGGCGTCGCTGATCTCCTTGTAATAAGGCGCAACGACAATCAGCACCCGGGGCTCACCATTCATTTTTCTAGTCTCCAAGCTGGATGGTCTCGTGGATGGACAGGCCATAGCCTTTCAGCCCGACAATCTGTTGTGGCGCGGTGGTCAGCAAATCCATCTTGCCGACACCCAGATCTGTTAGGATTTGGGCTCCCGTCCCGTATTCGCGCAAACGCCGTTCTTCACGTTTTTCGTCCGGCTCAACCGGCTTGGCGCCAAAACGCTCGCGGATCGCGTTGAGATTGGACTCGCGGATGAACACCATGACCGCGGGGCCGTCATGTTGGGCGAGCGTCTGCATGGCGATCTCCACGAGGCCGGAACGGGATCCGGTTGCCCCGATCACATCATCCACGAAACTGACCTTGTGCATGCGGACAAGCGTCGGATGATCCGGTTCCGGCTGTCCCTTCAGCAGGGCGACATGTTCGAACCCGTCCACCAGGCTGCGATAGACCACCAGCTTGAACATACCGCCCCAATGGCTCTCGAACGGCACCTCGGCGCGGCGCTCGATAAAGAGATCATTCTTGCGGCGGTAAGCGATCAGATCAGCGATGGTCCCGATTTTCAGCCCGTGCAGCTGGGCAAAGGCGACGAGGTCCGGCATGCGGGCCATTGTGCCGTCTTCGTTCATGATCTCGCAGATCACGCCTGACGGGTTGAGCCCCGCCATGCG
>CBDUFA010000470.1:0-1623 GCA_965366295.1 uncultured Hyphobacterium sp. | reverse complement strand
GGTGAAGACCATGCTGGATCTGTCCAGCAAGGCCATGTACGGGCTGGACGCCGATATCGGCGAATTGTTCGAAGACACCCGCCAGCGCACGATTTCCATCGGCGAGACCGATACGGCCTTTCACCTGATCGAAGGCGAGAACCCGGAGCTCGGCTCGAATGCCTTCGCCATTGCGCCGTCACGCTCCGACGATGGCGCCACGCGGCTGGTGGTGAATTCCCACCAGCCTTTCACCGGACCGGTCGCCTGGTATGAAATCCGCGTGCACAGCGAAACCGGCTGGAACGCGGCGGGCGGGACGTTCCCGGGGGCACCGCTCGTGTTGCACGGCCACAACCGCGATCTCGGCTGGGCGCATACCGTGAACCATCCCGATCTCGCCGACATCTATGTGCTGGAGGTCAATCCCGACAACGAGAACCAGTACCGGCTGGACGGGGACTGGGTGGATTTCGAAACCGGCACCGCCGCCCTGCGCGTCCGGCTGTTCGGCCCGTTTTCCTGGGTTTTCAATCGCGAGCTGCTGTGGTCGGCCCATGGCCCCGTCGTGCGACGGCCGCACGGCACCTATGCCATCCGCTATTCCGGCTTCGACGAGGTGCGCGGCGTGGAGCAATGGTACCGGATGAACCGCGCGGAGAATATCGACGAATGGATGGCCGCAATGGACATGCGCGCCATCACCAGCCTCAATACCGTCTATGCCGATCGCGACGGCCATATCGCCTATCTCTACAATGCGCGCATGCCGGATCGCGTGGCGGGCTATGACTGGCAGCAATACCTGCCCGGTGACCGCTCCGAGCTGATCTGGACGGAATATGTGCCGCTCGACGCCCTGCCGCTGGTGCGAGATCCACAGGCCGGATTTGTTGCCAATGCCAACAATACCCCTTTCCGGGCCACCGCCCGCGACGAGGATCTCGACGCCGCTGATTTCCCGGACAGTTTCGGTATCGAGCACGAGATGACCAATCGCGGACAGCGTATTCTCCGGCTGCTGGAACGCGATGAGTCCATCACCCGGGACGAGCTCCTGGCGTACAAGTTCGACTTGGAATACGCGACCAATTCCGCGGTCGCGATCCTGGTTGGCGAGCTTACCTCGCTTAGATTCGCCGAGGATGACACGCTGATGCTCGAAGCCCAGCGTGTTCTCCGTGACTGGGATTTCTCGACCGATATCGGCAACCGTTCCGCGCCACTGGCCGTGTTGACGGCCATCAAGTGCATCGAGAACCGGCATGATATCCGCGGCCCCTGGACTTGCGATCCGGCAACAGCCTTGCGCCAGTCCGCCACCGACCTGATGGAGCACCATGGACGGCTTGACCCGGCCTGGGGCGAAGTCAATCGCCATGTCCGGGGCGATTTCGATGCGCCGGTGGATGGCGGGCCTGACATTCTGCGCGCCATCTATTGCGGCTGCACCGAGCTGGATGAAGATGGCCGCTTTGTCGGCGTGGCCGGAGATACCTACATCATGGCGGTTGAATGGGACGAGACCGGTGCCGTTCACAGCCAGTCCATTCACCAGTTCGGCTCGGCAACGCTGGATGAAACGTCGCCGCATTATAATGACCAGGCCGATGAATTCGTGGCGATGGAATTACGCACCCTGCC
>CBDUFA010000469.1:0-1625 GCA_965366295.1 uncultured Hyphobacterium sp. | reverse complement strand
GGAAGGCCAGCGCGCTATCGGTCAGCGGTGCCGAGCGGTCTTCATCGAGCGAATAGCTGCCCTGGTCGGCATCATCGAGCCGCCCGGCCGTGTTGACCGGGTCGCGGGTGAGGAATCCGGAAAGGTCAACCAGCACACCGGCCTCCGATTCCGCGACGATATCCGTGCTCCACACCACCGAGCGGGCAAAGGACTGGCGCGTGGCATCGGCTTCCTCGGGACCGGCGCCCAGCGCGCGGAAACGGGTGTTCTCGAACTCGGCAAAGATGCGGTCATTGACCCGGAAGAACCGCAGGATCTGCGAGCTGCCGCCCAGGCCGCGATCAATTCCCACCGGGTTGGAGCCGAGGCCTGATGTCATCCGGGAGGTGTAGATCATGCGGCCGTAATCGCCCTCGCCCGACGCGTTCAGCCGCGCCAGGATGCGGCCATCGCTGTCATCGACATAAAGCGGCAGGAAGCCCTCGCGCTGCTCGAGCCCGGCAATGGTTTCGGCATAGCTGGCCGGCTCGTCCTGCGCGGCGGCGAGCGCGGGTGTCGCGAACAGGGCAAGGCTGGCGATAACGGCTTTCATGGAGTCCCCCGGAATGATTTGTTGGCGGCGAGGCTAGACGATGAAACCGGGAGCGTATAGCGGCCAGCCGGCGCCGCGCCATGCGGGCAAGAGACGCCGATCACAGGCGCTCTGAAATGCCGCGATATGCAATATTCAACTCCGAATATCAGCTTCGTGGTGTAATTATTATCCAGATTGTGTTAATGTTTGAGCGATCAAAAACTTAATCATAATTACGCGGTAATTAGAATTAGCGTTTGTATCACATGCATCCTGTTAGCGCGTATTGCGCTTATGGGAGGCTTTATTGTCCTGTTACATCAGTATGACCGCCACAGCCCTCGCCCTGATCGTGGGAGGCAGCGCTGTTGCGGCGGATGATCGTGGTCACGAAGATGAATCCGGGACGGCGGACCAGGCGGTCGTAAATGCCGGTCCGGATCATACCGTCTTCCATCTCCAGTCAGCATATCCGCTTGTGTTTGATACCCCTCAGCTCCGCGCCCTGCCCGTTTCCGTGCTGGACAGCATCGCGTCCAGTGGCCAGCTGAATACAGTGGCCGACAGCTCTCCGGGCTGTAATGCGGGTTCCGGAACCGACTCGCTGGAATGTGGTGTCGATGCGGATACCGGTTCTGCCGGGCTCGCCACCGCGGTCGGCACCGCAGCAGAAGCCATTGCGGGCGATTCAACCGCAATCGGCGATTTCGCCAGAGCCCGCAGTGTCGGTTCAACAGCGGTCGGGTCATTCAGCTTCACGGATGCCAAATACGGGGCCGCATTCGGTTCGAGCGCAAATGCGCGCGCGCTGGGCGCCACGGCGCTCGGACATTCGAGCTATGCGGGCGGCGTCGGTGCAATTGCCATCGGTGACGACCCTTCCGCGTCCGGCGATAATTCCATCGCCATCGGCTCCGACGATACACAGGACACGGCCGGTGCCACGGCGAGCATGGACAATGCCATCGCCATCGGGTTTCACGCCGAGGCCAGCCAATCGGACACGATCGCGATGGGCGCGGACTCCCTGGCCTCCGCCACCGACGCCATTGCGCTGGGCGATACATCG
>CBDUFA010000468.1:0-1638 GCA_965366295.1 uncultured Hyphobacterium sp. | reverse complement strand
GGCATGGATCTGATGAGCTTCCGCAATCTGGGCCAGGAAGGCGGACCGTTCGAAAACCTGCCGGACCCGGAACATGAAGGCGAGTGGATCACCTACCCGAACCCGAACGACAACCCGGTCGTCATGTTCATTGCCTCGCAATACATGATCCCGACGATTGATCCGGAGACGGGTGAAACCACGGAACGCCCGGGCATCCCGGCCGACCGCTTCCCGAATCCCTTCCCGAACCCGCAAGCCGCGGCGGCGTCCAATGGTGGCGCCCCTCCGCCGGATCTGTCGGTGATCGTGAAGGCCCGCTCCGGCGGCGCGGAATACGTCCGCTCCCTGCTGCTCGGCTATAGCGAGGAAATCCCGGAAGACGTCCACCTGCTGCCGGGCCAGCACTATAACGAGTACTTCCCGGGCGGCGTGCTCGCCATGGGACCGCAGCTGTTTGACGGGGCCGTCGAGTATGCCGACGACACGCCGCAGACCGCGGAACAATATGCCACCGATGTGGCCGCTTTCCTGGCCTGGGCCTCTGACCCGCACATGGAAGCGCGCAAGCACATGGGGCTGGGCGTGCTGATCTTCCTGGTCTTCTTCTGCATCCTGCTCTGGCTGGCCTATCGCCAGGTCTGGGCGAATGTGAAGCACTAGCCGTGACGTTCAGGGTAATGATGAAGGCCGTCAGTGCATGCGCGCTGACGGCCTTTTCATTTTCCGCTTCGATCGCGCAGACCGACGAATTCCACGTCCTGGACCTGATCGAGGGGCGCTGGGGCTGGGTGCTTCCCGAGGGCGAGGAATCCCCGGCGAGCTGCGCCGAAGGCGGCGTTCGGATATGGCTCAGCGATGATCGCCAGACTTATTATTCTCAATATCCCGATATGGACGAACCCAATGTTGCGCCGATCCTTCGTGTCGAGCAGAACTGGATTTTCATCCAGTACGATGGCGAGGAGCGCACCACCGATGATGGGGAGCTGGTCGCCTGGGTCTTGTTCATGACCGGTCGCGACCGCTTTGTCTGGATCCGCGAGGACTGGATCGGTACAGGGAATTCGACAGCGGCACTCGAGCGCTGTGAACGACCCAATCTCACCTGATGACTTGGAAACCCGGCATTATCGGCGGTTCGGGCCTCTATGATCTGCCCGGCCTGGAGGACGTCCGTACGCAGGCCGTCGAAACGCCCTGGGGTGCCCCGTCCGGCGCGCTGATCAGTGGCCGGCTCAATGGCACGGAGCTGGTCTTCCTGCCGCGCCACGGGCCCGGTCATGCCGTGCCGCCCAACGAGATCAATTTCCGCGCCAATATCGCCGCCCTGAAGATGGCCGGTTGCACCGATATCCTCTCGATCTCGGCCTGCGGTTCGCTGAACGACGAACACGCGCCGGGGCAATTCGTCATTGTCGACCAGTATATCGACCGCACCACATCGCGGGTGAACTCCTTCTTCGAAACCGGCTGTGTCGCGCATGTCTCGATGGCGGAGCCGGTCTGTCAGAGACTGGCCGGTCTGGTGGCCGATGCGGTGGAAAGCGCCGGTGCGCCGGTCAGCCGCGGCGGCACCTATCTCGCCATGGAAGGTCCGCAATTCTCCTCGAAGGCGGAAAGCGCGCTCTACCGGTCCTGGGGCTGTGACGTGATCGG
>CBDUFA010000467.1:0-1643 GCA_965366295.1 uncultured Hyphobacterium sp. | reverse complement strand
TCGGGAAAATGCACCAGCACGAAATTGCCAACGCTGGGCGTCACATCGAGCCCGAGGCCGCCGAGTTGCTGGCGCATGAAGGCGAGCCCGTGGCGATTGCTCTCCGCCGAGCGCTGCTGGAAATCGGTGTCCTTGATCGCTGCGATCCCGGCCTCGATGGCGGGCAGGTTCACATTGAACGGGCCGCGCACACGATTGAGGACGTCGATAATGGCCTTGTCGGCATAGGCCCAGCCGAGGCGCAAGGCTGCCAGACCGTGGATCTTCGAAAAGGTCCGTGTGACGACGAGATTATCGTATTCGCGCGCCAGGTCGAAAGCGGTCGCATAATCCGGCTCGTCGACATATTCCGCATAGGCCTCATCGACCACGAGCAGCGTCGTGGCCGGCAAACCTTCGCGCAGGCGGCGGATCTCGTCATGCGAGATATAGGTGCCGGTGGGATTGTTCGGATTGGCCAGGAAGACGATTTTGGCGTCATCACCCGCAGCCTCGAGCAGGGCATCGACGTCGGACGTGTAGTCCTTTTCCGGAGCGCTGATCAGCTCGGCACCGGACTGCATGGCCACCAGCCGGTAGACGAGGAAGCCGTATTGCGACTGCACGACCTTGTCGCCGGGTTCGAGATAGGCCCGGCCGAGCAATTGCAGCAATTCATCCGAGCCCGTGCCGCACACAATGCGATCGGCATCCAGCCCGTTGGCTTCCGCGATAGCTGCGCGCAGCCGCGTTGCCCCGCCATCGGGATAGAGGTTCAGATTGCGCGAGGATTCCTCGAACGCCTTGCGCGCCTGCGGCGAGCAACCCATCGGGTTTTCGTTCGAAGACAGCTTGACCGGATTCGCAATGCCCGGGGCATCGGCTGCGCCGGGTTTGTAGGGCTTGATGTCCAGAATGCCGGGACGCGGTTGCAGGCTCATGTCAGTCATCCTTCGCGAGTCTCGGACGGGGAGATAGCGCGGGGGCCGCCCTGCCTTCAAGGCCCGGCAACCGCACTCTGACAGGGCGCGCCCGGCGCGGTGTCAAAGCCGCCGTGTGCTTGACGGCCTCGGCGAGGATCAGGCCGCCAAGGCCGGACCAGAGCTTTTCACCGGTCTGTTCCCAGCCCAGGGCGCGATCATTCTTGCAACACCATTTCCAGGGCGGGGCATATAGCGCCCGCGACCAGGCCGCTGGAGTGAAGGCCGCATCGGTCAAGAGCCCGGCCAGCTGCCCACGGGAAAACGGCCGGCCATGACCGAATGGGGTGGCCTCGCCGCGCGCCCACAGGCCGGCGCGATTGGGGGCGACCAGTGCGAGCCGCCCTTGCGGCGCCATGACCCGCCAGATTTCCCGCAACAGGCGGGCCGGCGATTCGGATTCCTCCAGCGCGTGGACCAGCACGATCCGGTCGAACATGGAATCCGGGAAAGGCAGATGGGTTTCATCGCCGAGAACGGTTTTCGAGGCGCCCTCGCCCGGCCAGCGCACGGCGCCCTGTTCGGCCGGCATGAAGGCGAGGCTGCGCCGGGCCGTTTCCCCCATCCAGTCGAGCAAAGGCGGGCCATAGCCGATGGCGAGGACATCGAGCTCATGCAGATCCGGCCAGAGGGCGGTGAGGCGCCGCAGGATCATGGCCCGTGCCGCCTGTCCCTGGCTGGTCT
>CBDUFA010000466.1:0-1644 GCA_965366295.1 uncultured Hyphobacterium sp. | reverse complement strand
GCCCAGCAGGCCGGACGCAATCCCAACGACACCCTGCGCGGCCTGATCATCATGGGGGGCGGCGCCGGGCGCAGGTCGAAATTGTTCATCGCGTGATCGACTTGCGTGTAACCGACGTCGAATCGCAGGGTGAACTCACCGGCTGGAAATTCGTAGAATGCCCGGGCAAAATCGGTGTTGAAATAGCGGATATCCATCGGGAAAGGCGGATTGCCGGTCGCACCGGTTTCCTGCCGCCTGATGTCCAGCCCAAGCTCGTGTCCTTGGCCGCGCCAACCGATGCCGGCCCCGTAGACACTGCGTTGATGCGCGCTGCCGGCGATCGTGCCGCCGGGCAATTCGATATCGCCCCCCTGTTCTTCGGAGAACAATACCTGCAGGCGCCAGCTGTCATTCGAGAGCCCGGCGACACCCCCCGCATACCAGGATGAATCGGCGCTACGTCCACCGGCCGTCAGGTCGTAGTGAAGCTGAAACTCGCGGCTGTCGGAAAAGCCGACCCGTTTCAGGATTGCATTGACGCCGCCGGCGAGGCCGGGCCCATCGGAAACCGCGCCGATGCCGCGATCCACTTCAATTGCCGCGAGCAGCGGCGCCGGTGCGTAGTGCAGGGGCGGGTCCATCAGGTTCGGGCCACCCGAGGCAAAGCGCTGGCCATCAATGCGCACATTGATCCGCGATCCGAAAAGGCCGCGATACTGGACCTGGCCAGACAGCTGGCCATTGCCGATCAAGGCAGCGCCGGGCAAGCGGGCGACCAGCGCCGCGGCATCCGGCCCGGCATCCGGCTCGACGGCCGGGTCGAGGGTCTCGGAAACAGGAAGAAATGACGCACCAGTCACGGTGATGACATCGCGCAACGCGTCATCCTGTGTGAAGGCGGGTGAAGACAGGGCGAGCAGCGCCATCGCGCTGACGCCACGGGTAAACATGCGGGACATGGAAAGGCTCCGGAAAGCACGCAGGTGGATTCACCACCGCGCAGGACATCAGTTTTCAGCGAAAGGAAAAATCAGGCCGAATGACCAATGGCGGCAGGCGGAGCCCTGGCCTGCCGGAGGGTGAGCCGCGTCGCGGGATGTGGAACGTCGCTGCGGGGTGTGACGGCGGTATGCCGTGTCAGCGCAGGGCTTTGGGTCAGCGGCGGCGTGGTGTCCAGAGCCGCGATTTGCGCAGCACCGGAAGGACAATCCTGTACCGCCGACAGGTCCGGCGTGTCCTGGCTGCCAAGATCGACCTCGATGATCTGTCGCTCGATCGCGGAACAGATCACCACCGAAACGCGCCCATCCGCGCCGACGACCGGCATGTAACCGGCCGGCAAGGCCGCGCGCGTGCCCATCGCCATGAAGGCGAAGGTCATGAACAGCGCAGCCAGCAGGGTGCGGGAGGAGGCAAGACGTCTCAGCATCGCGATCCGTCTAGCGGCCCGGTTCACACCCGGCAATGCGACAAGTGGGCAGAAATTCACTTGGTGGCGGGTCGAAAGCCGCTAGTCTGCGCCCATGCCCCACCGCGCCATTCATTCCCGCTTTGTCGAGACCGCCAGCGAGCTCAGCCCGGAGCTGGCCGGCGCGATTTCGGCCCTTGGCCCGATCGAGTTGAGCTCGCGCGCGGACCTCCCCTTTGCCGACTATCTCTGCC
>CBDUFA010000465.1:0-1645 GCA_965366295.1 uncultured Hyphobacterium sp. | reverse complement strand
ATCCACCACCATTTCGAGAAGATGGGCTGGCAGGAGCCGACCATTGTCGTGCGCTTCTGGATCATCGCGGTCATCCTGGCCCTCGTCGGGCTGGCAACACTCAAGCTCCGCTAGGCGACCATGATCCCCGTTCCCGGATATGAAGATCAGGCCGTCGCCGTCTTCGGTCTGGGCCGGACCGGGATAGCAAGTGTGCGGGCGCTGCAGGCCGGTGGCGCCAATGTGCTGGCCTGGGATGACAATCCGGAAACCCGTGGCAAGGCGCAGGCATCCGGCCTCGCACTCGCCGATCTCGACCGCGCCGACTGGACGCTAATGAAAGCGCTGGTGCTATCGCCGGGCGTACCGCTGACCCATCCCGAACCGCACCGGCTTGTGGCGATGGCCCGTCAGCATGACGTCCCGGTCATCGGCGATATGGAATTGTTCGCAAAGGCCATGGCGGCGCTTCCCGAAGATCGCCGTCCGGCCATTGTCGGCATTACCGGAACCAACGGGAAGTCGACCACGACGGCGCTGATCGGCCATATCCTGAAGAAGGCGGGACGGGATGTCCGCATTGGCGGCAATATCGGCGATGCCATTCTCGGGCTCGAACCGCCGCGCGCCCGCACGGTGTTCGTCATCGAGCTGTCCTCCTATCAGCTCGACCTGGTGCACACGCTCCGCTGCAATGTGGCGATCTGGCTGAACCTGTCCGAGGACCATATCGACCGCCATGGCGACATGACCGGATATCGTGCCGCGAAAATGCGGATCTTCACCGGTCAGACCGGAGACGACACCGCGATCATCGGTGTCGACGACGATCATTCCGCCGCCGTGTTCAGCCGGTTCAAGGCGCAAGACGATCGCCACCTCGTTGCGGCCTCGTCCGGCCGCTCCCTGTCTCACGGTGTCTACGCCCTCGGTGGCAAGCTGTTCGATGCCACCGGGAAAACCGCGCAGGCCGTGTTGAACCTGGCCGATGTTCCCGCACTTCCCGGCATTCACAACGCTCAGAACATGGCAGCTGCCTATGCCGCCGCCCGGGCGCTGGGTATCGCCCCGGACACGATTGCCGGAGCCATTGCCAGCTTCCCCGGCCTTGCCCACCGGCTCGAACGCGTCGGGGAACACAAGGGCGTTGCCTATATCAATGACTCCAAGGCCACCAATGCCGATGCCACGGCGCGGGCGCTCGCCAGCTTCGACAATATTTTCTGGATCGCCGGCGGGCGTAAGAAGGAAGGCGGCATCGGTGCGCTCGCGCCCTATTTCCCGAAAATCGCCAAGGCCTATCTGATTGGCGAGGCGGCAGAGGAATTCGCCGCTACGCTCGGCCCGGCGGTCGCCCATGAAATCGCCGGAACACTCGACAACGCCATCGATCTCGCGGCCCGCGACGCCGGTAGCAGTTCGGGTTCATCGCCGGTCATTCTTCTTTCACCTGCTTGCGCCAGTTTCGACCAGTTCAGGGATTTCGAACACCGTGGGGACACGTTCCGCATGCTTGTTCAATCCCGGATCGGCAAGGCGTGAGGCAGCATCATGATCGCGATTGACGGCCGGCATATCGGCGACTGGTGGAAATCCATCGACCGCACGCTCCTGTTCGTCGTCCTGTCGCTGATCAGTGTCGGCCTGATCCTCTCGCTCGCTGCCA
>CBDUFA010000464.1:0-1646 GCA_965366295.1 uncultured Hyphobacterium sp. | reverse complement strand
CACGCATCTCGCGTGCCATGACCGCCGCGCGCGCCAGCACCTCGTGGTTGAGGCCGGTCCCCCACCCGTCGCGGTCCAGCCGTGCGGCGACTGCCTCCGTCGCGACATTGCCGGCGGCACCGGGCGCATAAGGGCAACCGCCCAGGCCGCCCACCGCGGCGTCGAAGACGCGCAGCCCCTTCTCGAGCGACGCCGCGATGTTGTCGAGCGCGCGACCGTTGGTATCGTGATAATGCCCGGCAAGCTCCCCCGCGGGTACGACGTCCAGCACGGCGTCCAACATCGCCGAGACCGTCTCCGGCGTTCCCCGACCGATAGTGTCCCCGAGGCTGATCTCGTAGCAGCCCATGTCCCGCAGATCGCCGGCGACCCGCGCGACCTGCTCCGGTGCGACTATACCGTCATAGGGGCATTCGATGACGCAGCTGACATATCCGCGCACGGGCACGCCGCGCGCCTTCGCCGCTTCGACTACCGGACGAAACCTCTCGAGGCTCTCGGCGATACTGGCATTGATGTTTGCGCGGCTGAACCCTTCGGACGCCGATCCGAAAATTGCCACCTCGTCGGCACCCGCGGCCATCGCATCCTCGAACCCGCGCATGTTCGGCGTGAGCGCGGCATAGGAGACGCCCGGCGCGCGGGCGATCCCGGCCAGAACCTCCGCGCTGCCGGCCATCTGAGGCACCCATTTCGGGCTGACGAAGCTGGCGCATTCGATGCGCCGGAATCCGGCGGTGCTCAGCAGGTCGACCAGCGCGACCTTTTCCGCGACCGGGATCTCCCGCTTTTCATTCTGCAGCCCGTCGCGCGGGCCAACCTCGAAAATCTCAACCTGCATCTGGGTCCTCCACCGGCCACGGAGCGTAGAAATCGCGCGTGTAAAGCACCTGGTCCGCAGGCGGCAACGCGGCCTGGAACCCCGCGCGCTCGGTGATCCGCCCGTACCAATCCGCCACGGCCGGATGGTCGTCGAGCCGCACGAAATGCCGCGCCAGATAGACGGCCTGACCGACGGAGATGTCGGCGGCGGAAAACCCCGATGTCAGCAGGTAGTCACGATTCTCCACCGGGGTCGACAGCCGCGCCTCGATCGCGTCATAGCACTTGACGAGCCGCGCGGCTTCCAGCTTCATCACCATCGGCGACCGCATCCAGTCCTCGCGCAGGATGAGGTGCTGCTGGGTCAGCGCGGCCACGTGCTGGCTCACGGTCTCCGCGAAATGCATCCAGACAAGCCAGGCGGCGCGGTCCAGGCTTTCCGGCCGCCGCCCCAGCCGGTCGGGACTGTGCCGCTCG
Organism: uncultured Hyphobacterium sp.; assembly: GCA_965366295.1. Lineage (GTDB taxonomy): Bacteria > Pseudomonadota > Alphaproteobacteria > Caulobacterales > Maricaulaceae > Hyphobacterium. The sequence continues at coordinate 347 of CBDUFA010000464.1, read as the reverse complement.
CACAGGTATTGCGCGATGGCGCCGGATTCGAACATGCGCTCACCCTCGATCTCGACTGCCGGAACGCGGCCGGCCGGCGACAGGGCGAGGAACTCGGGATGCCGGAGGGTCTTGTCGAACGGATAGATCTGGACCCGGAAATCGACATCCAGCTCGTGCAGCAACCACAGCGTGCGCATCGACCGCGTCTGCGGACAATGGTGCAACGTGATCATGCGGTTTCGTCCATTTCCAGCCGGATGAGGATATCTCCGGCGGCGACCTGCGTTCCCGCCGCGGCGAGCACTTCGGCCACCGTCCCGTCGAGCGCGGAGGTCAGTGTATGCTCCATCTTCATTGCCTCGAGA
>CBDUFA010000463.1:0-1649 GCA_965366295.1 uncultured Hyphobacterium sp. | reverse complement strand
GGCAAGACCACGCTGGTCGACCAGTTGTTGAAACAGTCCGGAACGCTCGGTGATCGTGCCGAAACGACCGAACGGATGATGGATTCCAACGATCTCGAAAAAGAGCGTGGCATCACCATCCTTGCCAAGAACACGGCCGTGACCTGGGGCGAGTGGCGTATCAATATCATCGACACGCCCGGACACGCGGATTTCGGCGGTGAAGTCGAGCGCGTCCTCTCCATGGCGGATTCTGTGCTCTTGCTGGTGGATGCCGTTGACGGCCCCATGCCGCAAACCGCCTTCGTGACGCGCAAGGCGCTGGAGCGCGGGCTGAACCCGATCGTGGTCGTCAACAAGATCGACCGGCCGGGAGCGCGCCCGGACTGGGTCGTTGACCAGACCTTCGATCTCTTCGACCGGCTCGGCGCGACCGACGAACAGCTGGATTTCCCGGTGGTCTATGCCTCCGCGCTGAACGGATTTGCCGGGCTTGATGCCGCCAGCCCCGGTACCGATATGACGGATCTTTTCCAGATGATCGTCGATCATACGCCGCCGCCGCCAGTAGACCTTTCGGGGCCGCTTCAGCTTCAGGTCAGTGCGCTGGATTATTCCAGCTATACCGGTGTGATCGGCATCGGCCGTATTCGCCGCGGGACGCTGGCCAAGAACCAGCAGGTCACGGTGGTGGGCGCCGATGGGGAAACGCGCCGTGGCAAGATCCAGCAGGTCTTCGGCTTCCACGGGCTTGAGCGTGTCGAGATGGCGAGCGCGAGTGCTGGCGATATCATCACCTTCACCGGGATCGATCCGCTGAATATCTCGGATACGGTTTGTGCGCCTGACGCCGTGGAAGCTTTGCCGCCACTGACTGTCGACGAGCCGACGATCGCCATGACCTTCCAGGTCAATGACAGCCCGTTTGCTGGCCGCGAAGGCAAGTTCGTGACCAGCCGGAATCTGGGTGACCGCCTGCAGCGGGAACTGATTCACAATGTCGCGCTGCGTGTCGAGCAGACCGATAATGCCGACAAGTTCAAGGTCTCGGGCCGTGGCGAACTCCACCTGTCGGTGCTGATCGAGAACATGCGCCGGGAGGGCTATGAGCTCGCCATTTCACGCCCGCAGGTGCTGACGAAGGAAATCGACGGCGTCGTCTGCGAGCCGTGGGAAACGCTTGTGGTCGACCTTCCCGAAGAATCGCAGGGCGCCATCATGGAAAAGCTCGGCGAGCGCAAAGGCCAATTGACGAACATGACGCCGGACGGGCAGGGGCGTGTCCGCCTCGACTATGACATTCCGACGCGCGGCCTGATCGGCTTCCGTTCCGAATTCATGACGGCCACGTCCGGGGCCGGCCTCATGTTCCACACTTTCGACCATTATGCCCCGCGCGCCGAAGGTGAAATCGGTCAGCGGCACAATGGCTCGCTGGTCTCGATGGTGGATGGCAAGGCGCTGGCCTTCGCGCTGTGGAATCTGCAGGAACGCGGCAAGCTCTTCATCGGGCACGGCACAGACGTCTATGAAGGCATGATCATCGGGATTCACAGCCGCGACAATGATTTGGCGGTCAATCCGACCAAGGGCAAGCAGCTGACCAATATCCGGGCTGCCGGTGCCGATGAAGCCATCGTCCTGACGCCGCCGATCCGCACGACGCTCGA
>CBDUFA010000462.1:0-1677 GCA_965366295.1 uncultured Hyphobacterium sp. | reverse complement strand
AATTCACGCCGCCGACCGAAAACGAGCCCGAGGAAGACGAGGACGAGTCCGACGCGGACGCGCCAAATTACTCCGAAGCCGACTGATCAGACACTCAGAGAGTGTTTCGCTCTGGCGCCCGCCTGCAGGCGGGCGTCAAAGCGGGCCGCCACGATGCGGGCCAGCATGCGGTAATCCCCGGCAATCCCGATCCGGTTGCCATCCCGCCGGACGATTCCATCCTCTTCGAGATCGGACAGGTCCGGTGTTTCAATCCCGACCGGTGTAGAGCCGGCAATGGCGTCAATGTCGGCTTCGAGATTGCACATCAGACGTTCGATGATCTCGCTTCGCACCCGGTCTTCGGCATCTAGCGCAATCCCCCGCGCTGTTGCCATGCGTCCGGCCGCAATGGCTTTCGACCATGCCGCGATATCGGGCGTGTTCTGGGCATAGCCTTGTGGCAGCTTGCTGATCGCCGATGCGCCAAGCCCGATGAGAAAACCGGCCTGGTCCGTCGTATAGCCTTGGAAATTCCGCCGCATATTGCCTGCCGCGACCATCTTCGCCATGGCATCGTCCGGGCGCGCATAGTGGTCGATGCCGACCGGAATATAGCCCGCCGCTTCTGCGGCCTGCGCCATGGCGATTGATTGGGCGATACGGTCCTCCGCGCCGGGGAGGTCCTCATCGCGGATCAATTGCTGGTGCCGCTTCATGTGGGGCACGTGCGCATAACCGAATATGGACAAGCGGTCCGGCTGCAGCGCCAGCGCTTCGGCGACGGTTTCGCGGCAGCTCTTCAGCGTCTGGCCCGGCAGGCCGTATAGCAGGTCGAAGCTGATATTCGTGATGCCTTCCGCGCGCAGGGAGTCAACGCAGGCGGCAACCGTTTCCCGGGGCTGGATGCGGTTGATCCTGGCCTGGACGGTGGCGTCGAATGTCTGCACCCCGATGCTGGCGCGGTTGAAACCGAGGCGCGCAAGCCACGCTGCCATGTCCGGTGAAAAAATCCTCGGATCGATCTCGATGGCGATTTCCGCGCCGGGCTCGACCCGGAACTGCGCATGCAGGGCGTCCATGATGGCGGACAGCCGGGCTTCGGACAGGATGGTCGGCGTACCGCCACCGAAGTGAATATGGGTCAGCCGGGGGCGGTGCGGGATTGCTCCGGCGACCTGTGAAATTTCTTCCAGGAGCAGATCGGCATAGGCATCAATCGGCGCGTCGCGCCTGGTCGCACGCGTCGAGCATCCGCAATACCAGCACATTTCGCGGCAATACGGGACATGCAGATAGAGCGAGCCATCGGCCTCCGGTTCAAGCTCCCCCAGCCAGGAGGCAAACACATCGCCGGTGACGCCGTCATGAAAATGCGGTGCGGTCGGATAGCTCGTATAGCGGGGCGTGTTGATACGGGCGTATTTCAGCAGGATGGCGTTCGACATGGGTCCGGTATCCGTTCTCGCAATGCTTGAAAGACGCATACGCTCTCCGGCTGTTTTCAGAAGGCGGCATGGTGCCGCACAAGGCCGGAGGCGGAGTGAAAGCAGCAGGTCGACGAGCCGCGGAATCAGGCTAACGGATTGGCATGTCGAAGCTCTATTTCACCTTCAGCGCCATGAATGCCGGCAAGTCGGCCATCCTGCTGCAAGCCGCCCATAATATCAGCGCCGCACCGGTCGATGTTGTCTTTAC
>CBDUFA010000461.1:0-1680 GCA_965366295.1 uncultured Hyphobacterium sp. | reverse complement strand
GCGATCGCCACCGGGCGTCACGGGACGTCGATCGATATTGTCGAGACCGCGGAAATGGACACCGGAATGGTGGCGATTTCCGCCGAGGCGCTGGCCAGCGGGCTGGATGCGGATGGCCATGTCCGGGTCGACGGCCTGCTCTTCGCCCATGACTCCGATGAATTGCTGCCGGAATCCGCCACGGCGCTTGAATCGCTTCGGGATCTGCTCGTCGAACGCCCTGCCCTCTCGCTTTACGTTGTCGGGCATACCGACATGACGGGCTCGCTGAGCTATAATCTCGATCTCTCGCGCCGGCGCGCGGCCTCGGTGATTGCCGCACTCGTCGAGACCTATGACATCGAGGCCTCGCGCCTCGACGCACAGGGCGTCGGCCCGCTCGCCCCGGAAGCCACCAATGCCACGAATGCTGGCCGCACCCAGAACCGCCGGGTGGAGATTGTCGTCCGCTAGGCGGTCAACAGCACTCGTGTGATGGCTTCCAGCCCGGCGCGGTCGATCTCATCGAACGCGTCGGGCATTTCACTGTCGACGTCCAGCACAGCCGCGATCGCGCCGCTGGCATCGAGGACCGGCACTACGATCTCCGAATTCGTCCGGCTGTCGCAGGCAATATGTCCGGGGAAGGTATGGACATCGGCGACGAGTTGCGTCTGGAGCGTGGCGGCCGCCGTGCCGCAAACGCCCTTGCCGAACGGGATGCGCAGGCATCCCATCGTGCCCTGGTAAGGGCCGACCACCAGCTCGTCGGGCTTGTTCGGGTCGACCTCGTAGAATCCCGTCCAGAAAAAGCGCGGCCTGAAAGCTTCCGCCAGCAGGCAGGACGCCGTCGCGAACCGCGCCGTGCGGCTGGTTTCGCCGGAAACAACTGCCGCGATCTCCTTGCGGAGCTCTTCATAACGGGCACGCTTTTCTTCGCCAGTCATCGATTTGCCTTTTGTGAAGAAGGTTAATGCGGTGTATCGTGATTGCGGGGATGGAATACAAGGGGGTGTTATGAAGTATCTAGGCGTTCTCCTCGTGAGCGCCAGCGCGTTTGCGCTCGGCGCCTGCGAGCCCATGTCCGGTGAGCCCGTGCCCGTCTGGGCGCGTGGGCCGGTGATCGAGGCGCAGGGCCGGGCCTATGTCGAGGTTCCCGCCAATCGCGCCAGCTTCCAGGTGTCGTTCGAAGGGCGGGCGGAAAACAGCCCGGACGCTTCGCAGCAGGCGGTAGTCCGCGCCAACCTGGCCGCGGAGGCCGTGCGCCTGGCGACGGACGGGCAGGTCCGCATCACCTCCAATCTTTCCGTCCGGCCCTATTATGAACAGGTCACCGAGCGCTATGGCGAGAACGGGGAACGGCTCGTCGAGAACCGCCATCCCGATGCCTTGCTGGGCTATGTCGCGACCGTGCAGATGAATGTGGTCGTGCTCGAACCGGACTTCACCAGCCAGGCCCGCGGTGCGGCGCTGGCGGCCGGTCCAGTCAATTCCGGCAACATCCAGTTCTTCCTCGAACCGACAGCGGAAGACCAGAGGCTGGCCTTCGCCGCGGCCGTCAATGATGCCACGGAACGGGCCCGGATCGTGGCGGATGCTGCCGGGTCGGTGATCGAGGAAATTGTCACCCTGCAGGAGGGCAGCGGACCGTGCCTCGGCTCGCCGTCGACCTCGACCGGCTATGACGATTACGAACGCTAT
>CBDUFA010000460.1:0-1680 GCA_965366295.1 uncultured Hyphobacterium sp. | reverse complement strand
GTAAAGGATGCCGCCATCCTGATGCAGTCCATGTCCGGCCATGACCCGAAGGAATCGACCTCGCTTCCGCTGGATGTGCCGGACTGGATTTCGGCGGTTTCGGCTTCCGTGAAAGGCAAGCGCATCGGTGTTCCCAAGGAATACCGCATGGACGGCATGCCCGAGGAAATCGAAACGCTCTGGCAGCAGGGCGTGGACTGGTTGAAGGCGGCGGGCTGCGAGATTGTCGACGTTTCCCTGCCGCACACAAAATATGCTTTGCCAACCTATTACATCATCAATCCGGCCGAGGCCTCGTCCAACCTCGCCCGCTATGACGGCATGCGCTACGGTCTGCGCGTTGACGGCAAGGATCTGACGGAAACTTATGAGAAGACCCGCGGCGAGGGCTTTGGTCACGAAGTGCAGCGGCGGATCCTGATGGGCACCTATGTGCTGTCGGCCGGTTATTACGATGCCTATTATCTCAAGGCTCTGAAAGTGCGCCGCCGCATCCTCGAGGATTTCGAGCTGGCGTTCGAAAAATGCGATGCGCTGCTGACGCCGTCGACGCCGTCCGCGGCTTTCCAGCTCGGTGCGAAGTCGGACGATCCGATCTCAATGTACCTCAATGACATCTTCACCGTGACGGCCAACATCGCCGGCGTGCCGGCCATGTCGATACCGGCCGGACTGGACAAGAGCGGTCTGCCGCTGGGCCTGCAGGTGATCACGCCGGCGCTGGATGAGGCGACCATGTTCTCCGTCGGCGCCGCGCTGGAAGATGCCGCCGGCTTCAACCACAAGCCGGAGAAGTGGTGGTGAGCCCGCATCCCGTCCTTCGATTTGCCCGCCCGGCCATCCTGATCGGCGGCGTGTTCGCGATCATCGGCGCGCTATTGATGACCGGCCGGATCGAAATGGCCAATGGAACCGTGATCGGCATCTTTGCGCTTTGTCTCGGTATTGGCGGTGTGATTTTCGGCGCGTTCACGCAGGCTGCATGGCGCATTGTGGTTGCCGCTCAGACACAAGATGAAACAGCTCACACCGGGGAACAGGAATGAGCGAACACTCCTACATCCTGCCAGGCGCAACCGGCGACTGGGAAATCGTGATCGGCATGGAAGTCCATGCCCAGGTCGCCTCGAAGTCGAAACTGTTTTCCGGATCGGCGACAGAATACGGCGCCGAGCCCAACAGCCAGGTGAGCCTGGTGGATGCCGCCATGCCGGGCATGCTGCCGGTGATCAATGCCTTTTGCGTGGAGCAGGCTGTCCGCACAGGTCTGGGGCTGAATGCGCAGATCAACGCGTTCTCGCGCTTTGACCGGAAGAATTATTTCTACCCGGACCTGCCGCAGGGCTATCAGATCAGCCAGTTCCAGTTCCCGATTGTGGGCGAAGGCGAGATCGAGTGCGAGCGCGATGACGGTTCGCTGTTTACGGTGGGTATTGAACGCCTGCACCTGGAGCAGGATGCCGGCAAGTCGATCCACGATCTCGATCCCAATGCGACCTATGTCGACCTCAATCGGTCGGGCGTGGCGCTGATGGAGATCGTCTCGCGTCCGCACATCCGCTCGCCGGAAGAAGCGGCCGCCTACATGAAGACGCTGCGGACCATTGTGCGGTATCTCGGCACGTGCGGCGGCGACATGGAAAAGGGCCAGATGCGGGCGGACGTCAACGTCTCGATCTG
>CBDUFA010000459.1:0-1681 GCA_965366295.1 uncultured Hyphobacterium sp. | reverse complement strand
AAAGCTCCTTCCATCATCAGCGCCGACATGGTGCTCCAGGGTTCCCTCAACTCCGAGGGTGAGGTTCAACTCGACGGTTCCGTCGAAGGCGATGTGCGCGCCGGGTCCCTGACCATTGGCGAAGACGCCTCCGTTGACGGCGAAGTCATCGCCGAGACCGTGATCGTGCGCGGCAAGGTGAAAGGCTCCATCCGGGCCCGCCAGGTCCAGCTCGCCGCGACCGCGCGCATCGAGGGCGATATCGTCCACTCGGCCCTGTCGATGGAAAGCGGCGCCTTCTTCGATGGCCATTGCCGCCATTCCTCCGACCCGGTCGCCGACGCGTCCAAGACGCCGAAGCCGGCAGCTTCCAGCTCGGCATCCAGCTCGGCTGCACCGTCATCGGCCGCTTCTTCCACGTCGTCGAGCAGCAGCTCCACGCCGTCGGCTCCGCCGAAGTCGAGCGAAAGCAGCTCGTCCTCGTCCTCCAGCAGCAGCCCGTCGCTGGACCTGCCGAAGGCCAAGAGCGCCAGCTAGGCCTTTTGATTTTCAGTAATGCCGGAAACGCCGCTGACGCCTAGTCGGCGGCGTTTTCATTTGTCTCTTCGCCGAGCTGGGCAGCCAGGGCGGCGGCCATGAACTCGTCGAGATCGCCATCGAGCACGCCCTGCGTGTCGGAAGTTTCCACGCCGGTGCGCAAATCCTTGACCATCTGGTAAGGCTGCAAGACGTAGGAGCGGATCTGGCGGCCCCAGCCGATCTCGGTCTTGGAATCGGCCTCGGCTTGTGCCGCGGCCTCGCGCTTTTGCAATTCCAGCTCATAGACGCGGGCGCGCAGCATATTCCACGCCTGGGCGCGGTTCTTGTGCTGCGATCGGTCATTCTGGCATTGCACCACGATCGGCTCGCTCTCGCCCGGCGGCGTGTAGGTCAGGCGGATCGCACTGTCGGTCTTGTTGACGTGCTGACCGCCCGCGCCCGAGGCCCGGAAGGTATCGACCCGCAGATCGCCATCGTCGATCTCGATCTCGATGGTGTCGTCGACCTGCGGATAGGACCAGACGCTGGCAAAGCTGGTATGGCGCCGCGCACTGGAATCGAACGGTGAAATCCGCACCAGGCGGTGCACGCCGGCCTCGGTCTTCAACCAACCATAGGCGTTCTCGCCCTTGACCAGCAGGGTGCAGGACTTGATCCCGGCCTCGTCACCGGCCTGTTCCTCGATCAGCTCGACCTTGTAGCCGGACGCATTCGCCCAACGCGTATACATGCGCTGCAGCATGGCGGCCCAGTCGGTCGCCTCGGTACCGCCAGCCCCGGGGTGGATTTCGAGATAAGCGTCATTGCCATCGGCTTCACCGGACAGCAGGGCTTCCAGCTCGGCCTTGGCCGCCCGCTCGCGCGCTTTTTCAAGTGCCGCGACGGCTTCGGCCATCAGGTCGTCATCGCCGTCGGCTTCGGCGAGTTCCGCCAGCTCGGTATTGTCCGCGAGCTCGGATTCCAGCTCGCGGATCGCCTTCATGGCGGCCTCGAGCCGGTTGCGCTCGCGCATCAGGGACTGGGCTTTCTGCGGATCGTCCCAGAAGGACGGATCCTCGGCACGCGCCGTCAGTTCATCGAACCGTTTTTTCGCTGTATCCCAGTCAAAGACGCCTCCTCAGCAGTCCAACCGACCGCTCGATTTCGTCCGACAGGGTTTGCA
>CBDUFA010000458.1:0-1681 GCA_965366295.1 uncultured Hyphobacterium sp. | reverse complement strand
GCCGATTTCACGGGCTCGACGCTGATCGGGGCCGACCTGTCGGGCTCGGTGCTGAATTCCGCGAGCCTGTATGGCTGTGATCTGCGGCGGGCCAATCTGGCCGGTGCCTCCCTGCGGCGGGCCGATATGCGCGGTGCCGCGCTCCGCGGTGCCAATCTGCAAGGGGCCGACCTGTCCGAAACCGATCTGCGCGAAGGCACGATTGCCCAGGTTGACCGCGAGCGTGGCCTGGCCGTCCTGAAACACCGGACCCGACCGGGCGAGATGACGATGGCGAATTTCCAGGGCGCCAATCTCTCGCGCTCGAAAATGTCCGGGTCTTCTGCCCAGAAAGCCGATTTCACCGATGCCGTCCTGCTCGGCGCCCGGCTTGTCCGCGCCAATCTGCGGTCGACCGTGTTTTCCGGGGCCAATCTGGAAGGCGCCGACCTGTCCGGTGCCGACCTGACCGATGCCGACATGACCGATGCCGTTCTGATCGACACGACGATGACGATGGCCCGGCTCGACAATTGCGACCGCACCGGCGCGTTGACCGACAAGCCGGTCGGCAAGGCAATGCGCGAGCTGGACCGGCCGGTCGAGGACATGATCGAGGATCATATCCGCTGGTGTGCGACCGGCGGCAAGGAGGGCCGCCCCTCCTCGTTCGATGAAACCGATTTGCGGCCCCTGAAATCTCTCGCGGGGAAGACGCTGACTGCCTTTCACGCGCGCGGCGCAACCCTGTACGGGCTCGACATGGAGGGCGCCCAGCTCCAGGGCGCCCGGTTGGAGCGGGCAGACCTGCGCATGACAAGCCTGCGCGGGGCCGATCTGCGCGGGGCGGACCTGACCGGCGCGAAGCTGAACAATGCGGATCTGCGCGACTGCAAGCTGGGGCCGCTCCTGCTTGAGGGCGACCGTTTGCTGCCCGCGACGCTGGCGGCAGCCAAGGTCCGCTATTCCGACCTGGCCGGCGCAGATTTGCGCCATGTGAAGGCGACCGGATCGGACTTTTCCTATTCCACGCTGCTGGGTGCGGATGTCCGCAATGCGCTGTTTACCGGGTCCTGCTTTACCGGAACCCGGGTGAGCGAGACATTCCTCGAGGACATTGCGAATGCCGATGGTGCCGTCGATCTCGACGCGGCCTGACAAAAGAAAAGCGCGCGCCTGAAGGGAATAAGGCGCGCGCTCTCGCTGTGCGTATCAGTTCAGGCGTCAGGCGGCTTTCGACTTGCCACCCTCGATCACCTTGCGGCTTTTCGCCGACGTGTTGCCGATCGAGATCCGGCGCGGCTTGGCGCTTTCCGGAATTTCACGGCGCAGGGTCACGGCCAGCAGGCCGTTCTTCAGCTCGGCATTGTCGACCACCACATGGTCGGCGAGATGGAAGCGGCGCTCAAAGGCGCGCTCTGCAATGCCGCGATAGAGGTAGTTCGGCGCCTCGTCTTCAGACCGGCTTTCCTTGCGGCCGGAAATCGTGAGCACATTTTCCTGGACCTCGACCGTCAGGTCGTCCTCGCCGAAGCCGGCCACGGCCAGCTCGATGCGATAATCATTCTCGCCGAGTTGCTCGATATTGTAGGGCGGGAACCCGGTCGAGGGATCGGTCTTGGAGGCGGAATCAATCATATTCGCCAGACGGTCAAAACCGACGATGGAACGGTAGAGGGGAGAGTAATCAAGGCTTCTCATG
>CBDUFA010000457.1:0-1686 GCA_965366295.1 uncultured Hyphobacterium sp. | reverse complement strand
ATACGGACTGGCTCTCCGCAGACCGCGAAGGGCTGACCATTGTCGATGCGACCTCCGCGGCCTTCGCCATGGAACTCGACTGGTCGAAGATCGATGTGCTGACCTATTCCTGGCAGAAATCGCTGGGTGGTGAAGCCCAGCACGGCATGATCATCCTCGGCCCGCGCGCGCTCGAACGGCTCGCCAGCCACAAGCCGGCCTGGCCGGTGCCGCGCATTCTCCAGCTGCACAATGCCGAAGGCACGGGCGTCAACGATGTGATCTTCGAGGGCAAGACGCTCAACACGCCGTCCCTCTTGTGCTTCGAGGACTATCTGCTGGCGCTGAGATGGGCGGCGAAGGAAGGCGGGCTGCCCGCGCTCATTGGCCGGGTGAACCGCAATTTCGACGCCCTCTCGCAATGGGTCGAGCGCACCGGGTGGATCGATTTCCTGTGTACCGACGCGGCGACCCGCTCGCCGGTCTCGGTGACGCTGAAATTCGCCGAGGCCGATATTTCTGCGCTCGCCCAGGATCGGCAATGGGAGCTGACGCGCAAGATGGTGGCGTTGCTCGAACGCGAGAATGCCGCGCTCGATATCAACCCGCACCCGTCGGCACCGGCGGGGCTGCGCATCTGGTGCGGTCCGACCGTGGATGCCGACGACATTGGCGCGCTCGGCCCCTGGCTCGACTGGGCCTACGCCACGGCAAAGGCGGATTTCTAGGCTTTGCCTTCGCGGCGGAGCAGACTAGGGTTGGCGCAAAGGGCGTTGCGGCGCGCGTTTCGAGGGGATTTGCGATGAAGTCGAGTGTTCTGGCCATTCTGGGCGTTGCCTGCCTGTCGGCGCCGGCCATGGCGGATGATCATGACTGGGAATTCCGCCTCGGCGTGACCGCCCATGACCTGTCCGATCATGTCGAGGACGGTCCCAACATCACGGTTGGCCTGGTCGGCCCGGAGATCAATGCGCTGCGCGTCATCTGGACGCCGCGCCCCTATCTCTACGGCTCGTTCAATACCAACGGGCTGACCAATTTCGGCGGCGCCGGCCTGGAATGGGATTTCGGCATCACCGAGCATTTGTCCTTCCAGCCCGCTTTCGGCCTGTCCTACAATGACGGTGTCACCGATATCGACCGCAATGCGCCGCCCAGCGATCCCAACCGGATCCGGCTGGCCACGACGCGTTCGCTGATGGGGGAACACATCCTGTTCCACACCACGTTCGGCCTGAATCTCGAACTGTCCGACCAGATCACGGTCGCGGCCTATTACGAGCACATCTCGCACGGCCAGATACTCGGCAGTGGCCGCAACCAGGCGCTCGACAATGCCGGCATCCGCTTCGGCTATCGCTGGGGTGGACGCTAGGCCGGCCGAACCGCTCGCCTTCCCTGTCTGAAATCCTTCCGGAAAAGAAGAGCGCCGCCGGACCGGGGGTGGTCCGACGGCGCAACGCAATCCGGGAGGACAGACAAAGGGACCGGGAGTCCTACTCCCCGGATTGCGCGTTCGGATCATCCTCCTGTCGGACATAACGTCCGATAAACCAGTCATTCCAGGTGTCGGCGTCCGGGTCATACTGCGTAAAGTGCTGCGTGACGGACCCGTCGTCATTGGGCGTCCAGACACCCCGGAATGGAAAACGATCGCTTCTTTGCTGGTAGAATATTTCACCTTCCAGCACCATGGCGCCATCATCG
>CBDUFA010000456.1:0-1688 GCA_965366295.1 uncultured Hyphobacterium sp. | reverse complement strand
GCCGTCGGGCGTGAAAGCGTGGCGGGTTTCCCGAATGCCCTCATCTGTCCAGTCGATTTCCATCACCCGCGGACCATTCGCCACCGCAAGCAAAATGTGGACGCCTGCAGGACCCGATTTCAGGATGGCGCTAAGCGCCTGGGTCCGGCCATCGTGACGAGCAACCAGGGTCTGTGCGGCGTCCATTGTTGGCGCGCTGCCGGGATCAGCGGGTAAATTCAGTGTGACCGCCGACGCAATCGCCACGGGCAGTATCCCAGCCTCCATTGTCCGGTTGGTCTGGCAACCAACCGCCATGAGCGCACATGCCACAATAGCGCTCGTAATGCGCCCTGCCCTAGGCATCGACGAATGATTCCATGATCGCGAAGAAACGGTTTGGGTCACGCACGATTGGATTGGTCCGATCCCAGACATATCCGGCCAGAACTGATGTCATGTGCCGCGTGATATCCTCAGAGCGCTGGTCCATGAAGATCAAGCGAGGAAGCAGGCCTGAATACCAGGCGTTCACGCACGCCCGGAACGCATTCGCGCCAGACTTGAGCTCTGCGGAAAATTCCGCATCCCAGTCGACCTCACCCCCACGCAACAGGCGGTCGACAAGACCACTGGCCAGCGAGGCGGACTTCATCGCCATGGTCACGCCGGATGAGAAGACCGGGTCAAGGAATTCCGCGGCATTTCCAAGCAAGGCGAACCGCTCCCCACTCATCGCCTTCACGCCAATCGAATAGCCTTGAATTTGGCGCGTCTCTGTCAGCTCCTCAGCATTGACCAGAAAGTCAGCCATCAAGCCTGATGTCTTCACGAAATGCCAGAGCTGCGCATCGGCATTGTCACCAGCACTGCGAATTGACGGCTCGGAACCGACACACCCGATCGATGAGCGACCATCCGCCAGCGGGATCAGCCATAGCCAGACATCGTCAAAGTCTGGATGAATACTGATCAGAATTTTATTCCGGTCGAAGCGTCGATCGGTAATCTGGTCGCGAACATGCTTGAAACAGGATATCCGCACCGGTTGATCAGATGGCACATCAAGGTCCAGGAGACGCGGCAACACGCGCCCGAACCCTGATGCATCGAGCACAAATTTCGTCTTGATCTCGCGCACCTGCCCGGCTTCATCCTCGACCTGCAGGCAGGCCCCGTCCAGGTCTGTGGAAAACCGCGTGACCGCCGCTCCGAACGTCACATCCGCGCGGTTGCGGGCTGCACCGCGGATCAGGATATCGTCAATCTCATCACGACGCACCTGCAGCACCGTTTCCGGGCCCGGGCTCGACTTGTCGGGAAAATAGATCTCGCGATAGTCGCCATTGACGCTGAAGGCGGCCCCATCCTTGAACTGGAATCCGTGCGCCTCGACATCCACCAGCAGGTCTGCTTCACGAAGAAATTCCACGCATTGCGGCAACAGGCTTTCACCGATTGAAAACCGCGGGAAATGGCTACGTTCAAAAACCTTCACGCTCCAGCCGTTTCGCGCCAGGATCGAAGCTGCAATCGCACCAGAGGGGCCAGCACCGATAATGCTGACATCGCATGTTTCGATCATGTCGAACTGTCCCGTTTTCCCAAATGGTAAGCGAGCGCGGAAAATACCAGTGCGCACACAACACCAGTTGTCACAGTCAGGCCGAAACTGCGAACCGGATATGTTTCACTCAAGCCAAGCATCC
>CBDUFA010000455.1:0-1693 GCA_965366295.1 uncultured Hyphobacterium sp. | reverse complement strand
CGGGAGGCTTGGGTTTGGCCGGCTCTGTGCCGCAAGCATCCTGCAATCCTGCCCCATGACCTGTCCATTAGGGCCTCGGCTATCCGGTCTTGCAGGCATGAGATGGCGGCAAAGCCGCCGTCGCAATCATGCCTGGCCGGAGCCGTGAGACATGCAAATCTTTCGCATGCCCAAATGAGACCGGCGGACACCCCTTGGTATCCGCCGGCCAAATCAGCTTAGCGCCGCAGTCCGAGCTTCTCGATCAGCGTCTTGTAGCGGCCTTCGTCCTTCTTCTTCAGATAGTCCAGAAGACGGCGACGCTGGGAGACGAGCTTCAGGAGGCCACGACGGGAGTGGTTGTCCTTCTTGTGGTCCTTGAAGTGCTCGGTGAGGTTCTTGATCCGCTCGGTCAGAATAGCGACCTGGACTTCCGGAGAACCCGTGTCGCCCTGAACGGTGGCAAATTCTTTCAGCAAATCCTGTTTGCGCTCTGCAGTAATCGACATCGGCTTCCTTTCTGGAATTTAGGGAAAAGGGTCGCCCTCAGCCGGGATGTCGTCCAGCCGGGGCCATTCAACAATGCGCACTCAAGGCGCAATGATGGCTGGCATATAGGCGAAATCGCATGCGATTACCAGCCCAAACATTGTCCGTGGCGCCGCCGCTCAGCCCGCCACTCAGCCCTGGGGCTCCTCGCCGCGCGCCGCTTTGGTGAGATCCGGCTCGAGCCTGTCGACCGGAATCTTGAACACGCATTCCAGCCCGTCACGGTGGAAGACACGTGAAATCTCCGCGTCCAGCGTACCGCCCACCATGCGATCGATGATCTCCGTGCCGAAACCGCGACGGTTTGTGCGCCGGCGCGCCCGCGCCACATGTTCACGCCAGTTGATGACCAGCATGTCGTCCCTGATTTTCCAGGTGATGTCGAGACGCCCGTCATTGTTCGAAAACGCACCATACTTGGCGGCGTTGGTCGCCAGTTCGTGCACGGCAAGACCAATAGTCTGGGCCGGCTGGTTTGCGAGACGGAATTTCGGACCGTTCATCGTCAGGCGATCAGGGCTGTCGGGGCGGAACGGATCGACCTGCACAGACAGAAGTTCATGGAGTTCCACGCCGGCCGCACCGCCGGCGATGAGCAGATCGGTGGACCGCGCCAGACCGTACAGGCGCTTCTGGAACGCATCCTGGAAACCGGCGAAGGTGCGCGAACTGCGCGCCGTCTGCTTGGCCATGGACGAAACCACGGTGAGCTGGTTCTTCGAGCGATGCGCCACCTCGCGCATGAGAAGACGGATCTCGTTTTCCGCCTGCTCTCGGTCAAGCGCGGCTTCGGCAAGTGCGGAGGACACGGTTGCGACCTCGGCAATCGGATATTCGATGGCGTGGACCGGTTCGCCCGCCCCCAGCCGTCGCGCATCACGCGCAAGCCGGCGCACCGGCCCGGCGATCTGCCGACCGAGAAGCCATGCCGCGAATGCGCCGATGGCGATGACCAGAAGACCGCCAGCCAGAAGCATGCGCAGCGAATAGCGCATGGGCTCCTCGATCGTCGTGGTGGAAGCCCAGACCACGGATTTCCAGCCGCTGAAGCCCGATTCATCGATGATCGTGATATAGGTGCCGCCCTCCCGGCCCTCCGCTGGCTCCGCCTCGCGGTAGATGCCATCGCCCTCCAGATCCAGGAAGAACGGCTTCCCGACCTCCG
>CBDUFA010000454.1:0-1696 GCA_965366295.1 uncultured Hyphobacterium sp. | reverse complement strand
GTGATCCGCATCAGCTCGATCGCGGACGCGCCCGCCGGGCCCTCATCCATGACCTGGGCGGCGAGCAATGCCGTTTCCGCGCGGGCACCGGCCAGCGCCGCAGCATCCATCGCCGTCAGCACGGGCGAGACTTCCACCGGATCGGCATTGAACAGGGCGAGCCGGAAATCGGCCGGCGCGGAAGCGCCAAGGCCGGCGAGGCCGGCGACATCGCCAAGCCCGGCCGCTCCGCTTTCCAGCCGGGCCTGGACCAGCGCCGCGGTCGAAGACGAGCGGATCTGGTTTTGCGCGATCCGCATGGCGAGATCGAGCCCGACGAGATAGCTCGCCGAGGGCGGGTTCCATTCCGGGCGATCCGGTTGAGACGGCACGTCATCGGGCTTGCCGGGATCATAGCTGGTGACGGTCCGGCGCACGGGCGGGCCGTCCTCCAGCGCGTCGCGCCAGCGCTGCGCCGTGGCCAGATCCCCGACCGAAAGCGCGGCCAGGGCAAAGCGGCCGCCAAACTCGATCGTGTCGAAACTGATCGGCAGAGTGGAAACCTGGCGGCCATAGCGGCGGGCCACTTGCATGAAATTGCCGTCGCGCACCGCTTCCTGCAGCGCGATGCCTAGCGCCTGTGCCGCGACCAGCCGATCATAATCCTGCAGGATGAGTTGTTCGAGCCGCTGCTCCCGGGCCGAGCCTTCCTGCATGGCGAGGCCTTCGAGCGCGAGCGCCGGATCCGCCTCCAGTTCGGGGCGGGCCGAATTGGCCTCGGCCACATCGACCAGCCATCGCGGCGCCCCCGTCAGATTGACCGTGGGGCGGCCTTCAGCCGGTGACACCGCGGCCAGCGCCCAGTCGAGCCCGGTATCGGCCGACACGCTGTCGACCGTCCAGCTGCCGATGGTGATGGCATAGAGCAAGCCGTCGAAATTCTCGTCCGGCGCTTCGGTACGGGCGAGGTCCGCGGAGAGTTCGGCCGCGGCGTCCTCGCCATTCAGGGCATGACAGAAGGCGCGGGCCCGCAGCCAGTAGGGCTGGTCACGGCCCTCCACCAACCCGTTGGCGGTGCGGCAGGCCGATTCGCCCGAAGCGAGCGCGAAGCCCGTCTCAGCATGCAGCCGCGCCAGTTGCGGTGCCCGGTCGAGGCCCGGGGTCCGTTCCAGGAGACTGTAGACGGCTTCGGCGCCGGAGGCGGCCAGAAGCCGGTCAGCGCGCAACAGCGCCAGCGAAGAATTGCCGCGACCGCCTTCCGGCGGTGTGCCGCCGGACAGGAGCGCCAGGGCGACGAGGTTGGCCCGCGAGGGCGAGCGATAGCCATCGCTGCCGGAGGCCGGCAAGCCTTCGAGCGCGTTGAGCGCGGTCTGTACCGTGGAACCGGACCAGAGCGTGTCGCCAAGCCCGTTTTGCGCCACGCCCACTTCGAGCGGGTCGAGCGCGCCAAGCTGGCGAACCTCGATGTCGTCCTGGGCGCTAGCGGTACCGGCAGCAACCAGCAGCAGCGCGCTAGTCAGACAGTTGATCGGTGACATTGACTCTCACCTCTTCGGTTTGCGGTTCCAGCCCGCTGCCAATCATGGCCAGGACAAGAAATCCGCCGACCAGGACCACAACGCCTACGACAAGGGCAATCAGGGTGTTACGCATTGCATGCTCCAGTGCTTGGCGTCACATTACGGGTGAATGCGGCAATTTCCAGACCACGGCTGTG
>CBDUFA010000453.1:0-1699 GCA_965366295.1 uncultured Hyphobacterium sp. | reverse complement strand
GAGATTCGGCAAGGGCCTTGTCGCGATGGTCAAGCGCCCGCAAGACGCGGGCTTCGCGATGCGACGGGTTGGAGTCCCGGCCGAGCATACGTTCCGCCAATGTCGCGATATGCGCGGAGAGCAGCGTTTTCAGCAACGCGCCATCTGCGCGGGACCGGCGCATCAACTTGGCCTGTGCCGCCAATGCCGTCATCCGCGCTGCACCATGGCCTTCCGTGAACTGCCGGACCAGTGGCAGGCCGCGAACACCGCCGCGCCAGAGCAAGACGATCAGGAAGACGAGGGCGGCCAGCCACAGCCAGCGGAAGGGCGGATCCAGGAACCGCAGCAGGTCGGACAGTGACCGCCCATATTCCGAGAGATCGGGCGAGAGCCATGGCTGTACCGTGTGATCAACCAGGATGGCGCCGCCATTTGCCAGCTCGCGGATCAATGCCACGGCGAGCTCGGCATTCTCACCTCGCGCCAGGCCATGATTGTTCATCAGGTCGGGATCGCTGAGCACCCAGTAGAGATGGCCGGCCGAATGGCACTCGAATAAAAGGCCGCGATCCGCCGTTCCGACCAGCGCTTCGCAGTCGAGGGGGGCGGCCGCATATTGCGGCGCGTAAAGGGTTGCCTGCCCGGAAACAAAAGGCGTCAGCGATACATCCTCGATCCGTGCCGGAGCGTCCGAAGCTATCCGCCGGAACCCGCCAAACGCCGCCGGGCGGTATTCGAGTTCGGTATAGTCGCCTTCGCCTGCAAACCCCTCGACATCCCAATCCTCGTCAGGATCCGGCTTTGCTTCCTCGGAATCGTCGACCGAGGGATCGACTATGGAATCGCCTTGTTCGGTAGCTTCCGGCGCGTCCGCCGTGCTTGCGGCCTCCGGCACCGCCTCGGGCTCCGCATTCCGGGGAATATCGCTCCCGAGCAGGAATTCCGGGTGGAGGTAGCCGGCGAGCCGGACACCGTCGCGCCATTTCGGAAGGATGACCAGCGTCGGCAATGTCTCGATCTTGGTCCCGATCACACCTTCGAAAATGGCGCGGATTTCGCCGTTCAGGTAACGCGTATCCTCGCCTCCGCCAACGAAATTGCCGCTGAGAACGGCTGGGTCGGTGTCATAAAGCGGCAGCACGCGCAGCCCGATGCCTTCGGGTGATAGCGCACCTCCGCCATGGAAATTCCGGGCTTCCAGCCCTTCTTCCTGCAAAAGCGCTGTCAGCCCATTCATCCCGATCGCACTGCGATCGAGGCGCGGCTCGCCCTCAATGGACAGGACCAGCCAGACCAGCCCGCCGATCAGGACGGCAATCAAGGCAAATGGCAGGAACCGCCCGAGCGAGCGCTTTTCCGTCTTCTCCGCCATCACGCCCACCCCCGCGCATCTCGGATCACGGGACGAACATGTTCCACGGCTGCAATCAGACCGTCCCGGTCGAGTGGCTCGCCCGCATAGCGGACACGTTCGGCCAGACGCACGAGTGCGGCGACAATATCGTAATGACGCCAGTCCCGGGGCAAGCGGCGCAAGACCGCGCGCGCCGTCTCACTGCGCCGAAGCCGGGCATCCATGCCGGCCCGCGCGGTTTCCAGCACGAGACGCTGCAGCGCGCCAATGGCGATGCTTTCATCCTCAATGGCCAGAACGGCTTCCAGGGTCGGCGTCTTCTCTTCGGAAGCCAGGGCGGCGGCGGAACCTGGAATAACGTCT
>CBDUFA010000452.1:0-1701 GCA_965366295.1 uncultured Hyphobacterium sp. | reverse complement strand
CCGATGCGGCGCGGGCCAATGCCAATGCCGCAGCCGATCCGGTCGACGGGGATACGGCGCTGGACGGCGAGCGCGTCGACATGTCGACCTTGCGCAGCGCCGACGCCGCGCGTCATGCCGAACGTCCCGGCAGTGCGGCCGGAACCGCCCGTTTCACACCCGCCAATGCCGGATCGCTGGCAGCCCAGATCGCCGCGCGCTTCCAGAATGGCGAACGCCGCTTCGAGATCCGCATGGATCCGCCCGAGCTGGGCCGGGTCGAGGTGCGCCTGCATGTCGGCCATGACAATCGCGTACAGGCCATGTTGAGCGCGGAACGCCCGGAAACGCTCAATGACATGCGCCAGTATGCCCGCGAGCTGGAACGCGCGCTCGAGGAAGCCGGCCTGCAGCTCGACAATGACGGCCTGTCCTTCGAACTTTCGCAGGGAAGTGACCAGGAGGGCGAGACGCCGTCCGGCAATGGACGCTTCTCGACCCTTGAATTCGCCGAGGACCTTGCCGGTCCCGTGACCGCCGCCGCGTCACCTTCGGAGCTTTACGGCTTCCGGCTGATGTCGCGTCCCGGCCTCGATATGAGATTATAGGAGCCCGACATGGCCGAGATCGACGCGCTAGGCGCGAACTTCGGACAGGGAACCCGCAATGCCCAATCGGCACTGGCGGACAATTTCGAGATGTTCCTGACTCTGCTCACCGAGCAGATGAAGGCGCAGGATCCGCTCAACCCGCTGGATTCCACGGAATTCGTCAACCAGCTGGTGAATTTCTCCAGCGTGGAGCAGGAAATCCGCTCCAATGACAATCTGGAATCGCTGATCGCCATCCAGGCCGCGTCCGCGCAGGGCGCCGCCGTCGGCTTCATCGGCCGCGAAGCGACCGTCAACTCGCCGGACGCGCCGCTCCAGGATGGCGATGCCGAGTGGACCTATATCCTGCCGGAAAACACCGAAGGCACGCTGTTGACGATCAAGGATGCCAATGGCCGCACCGTCGCCACCCATGAAGGCGAAGCGACGGCGGGAACCCATACTTTCGACTGGGATGGTACCGATCTGTCCGGCAATGCGCTGGAAGACGGCATCTACACGATGGAAATTACCGCGGTGAACGCCGATGGCGAGCCCGTGGAACCGGAAATCCTGACCACGGCCCGTGTCACGGGCGTCGATTTCTCCGGATCGGAAGTCGTGGTCGAGCTGGACGGCATATCGGTCCGGCTGTCCTCGGTTCGCAGCCTGCGGGAGGCAGGTGCGGTCTGATTATCGGGCCATGAAGAGCCCGACGCTTGGCGGCAAGAATTCTGCCGGGTGGATGATGAAAAAGCAGAACGCTCCAACTGAAAACTCAGGGAGCAAGAGATGAGTATCAATTCAGCCCTTTGGGCCGGTGCGTCCGGCCTGCTGGCAAATTCGAGCGCGCTGGCCGCGGTCTCGGACAATATCGCCAACGTCAATACGGTCGGCTACAAGCGCGCCTCGGCGGTGTTCTCGCCCATGTATGAATCGCATGGCGTGAATTCCCGCTATTCCTCGGGCGGTGTGACAACCAATAACCGTTTCCAGATCTCGAGCGGCGGTCTTCTGACGCCGGGCACCTCGCCGACGGACCTCGCCATTGCCGGCGATGGCTTCTTCGTCGTGCGGCCGGTCGCGTCCAATGTGGAAGCCA
The DNA here is from genome assembly GCA_965366295.1 of uncultured Hyphobacterium sp. Taxonomy (GTDB): domain Bacteria; phylum Pseudomonadota; class Alphaproteobacteria; order Caulobacterales; family Maricaulaceae; genus Hyphobacterium. The sequence continues at coordinate 30 of CBDUFA010000452.1, read as the reverse complement.
CCGACGCCGTGCTGTTCACGCGCTCGGGTT
>CBDUFA010000451.1:0-1712 GCA_965366295.1 uncultured Hyphobacterium sp. | reverse complement strand
TACAGCGTGTAGCCGTTCTGCTCGCGAATGCGGAAGCCGGGCGCCATGGTGAAGGCGATATCGAGGGAGGGGTCGCGATTGACGATCCGCGCCCCGGTGGGCAGCGGCGTCACCTCGCCATTGGCCACGGTCTGCCAGGGCGCGCCGGCATCGACCGTCAGGTCGGCGGTCAGGAAGCCGCGGAACGTGGCATCGACCGGCAGCCAGAACCCGTCCACCGTCAGCTCCACGCGCTCGGGTGTGATGGCGTTGATATCATTACCCAGCATGTCCAGCGGCAGGCCGCCGGCATAGCTGAGGGATAGCGTTTCCGCCTCGTCCGCCAAATCGATCACGATGGCCTGGAACGGTCCTTGTTGCGCCAGCGCGAACCCCGCCACATCGCCGCCCACGGCGATATCGCCAAACGTTGGCGCCAGCACGAAGGTCAGCGTGCCGCTCTGCCCGTCCAGCAGCTCGATCCGCCAGTCCGCCGAGAGCTGTCCGGTCACGACATTCACGTCCAGCCGGCCTTCATAGTGATACACCGGTGCATCGAATGGCGTGGCATTGGCCAGTCCCGGCACTGTGAATGCCAGCAGGATCAACCCGAAAATGCGCATGTTTCCCCTCCGCTTTGGAGGATTGATGCGCGAAACGCCGGAACCGGATGCAAATCCGGCCCCGGCGCGGCTCACGCGATCCGGATCAGGCCGCCGCCAGCGCGGCGAGGCGGGCATAGAGCCCGTCGCCTTGCGCCGCGAGCTCGTCATGCGTGCCCTGTTCCACGATCCGGCCCTGGTCGAAGACCAGGATGCGGTCGGCATTGCGGATCGTCGACAACCGGTGGGCAATGACGATCGTGGTCCGGCCCTTCGTGGCGCCTTCCAGCGCCATCTGGACATCGCGTTCGGTCTCGTTGTCGAGGCTGGACGTTGCCTCGTCGAAGATCAGGATCGGCGTGTCGGCCAGGATGGCGCGGGCAATCGCTACGCGTTGGCGTTCCCCGCCCGACAGTTTCACGCCGCGCTCGCCCACCAGCGTGTCATAGCCCTTGGGCAATCGCGTGATGAAGGCATGGGCATTGGCCTGCCGGGCCGCCGCCTCGATGTCGGCGCGCGTCGCACCCGGGCGGGCATAGGCGATGTTCTCGGCAATGGAGCGGTGAAACAGGGCCGGGTCCTGCGGCACCAGCGCAATGGCGCGGCGCAGCGAGGCCTGCCTCACCTGCTTCACGTCCTGCCCGTCGATCCGCACGGCACCGGCCTGCACGTCATGAAGACGCTGGACCAGCTTCACGAAGGTCGACTTGCCCGACCCGGTCGGCCCCACCAATGCCACCTGTTCGCCCGGCGCGATGGTCAGCGAGAAATCGCGATAGAGCGGCCTTGGCTGGTTTTCATAGGTGAAGGTGACGGCGTCGAACTCGATACCGCCGGCTCCGGGCACAAAGTCCGGGGCATTGTCGGCATCGGCGATCTGCTCGGCGAGCTGGTCATAGCCGGCAATGTCCTGGATCTCGTCCAGCCCGCGCTGCACATTTTGCACTTCCTCGCCGAAGCGCCGCATGTAACCGGCCATCATGAGGAAGGCGGTGATCGCGAACACGACATCGCCCGGGCTGGCCCGGTCGGCCAGCCACATATTGATCAGCAGGCCGGTCAGCCCCGCCTGCAGGGTGAGCACGGCGACCATCTGGATCAGCCAGGTATTGACGAAGCGCAGCCAGGTCT
>CBDUFA010000450.1:0-1718 GCA_965366295.1 uncultured Hyphobacterium sp. | reverse complement strand
GCCTCACTGACATTATCGGATTTGCAGGCGTTGCCTGCGTGCTGTTCGGCTATTTCTGGCAGCAGACGATTGGCGTGCGCAACGATGATTGGCGTCACCCGGTCATCAACGGCATCGGCGCGGTGCTATTGCTGGTGTCCCTGGTCTACAAGCCCAACCCGGCCTCGATCGCCATCGAGTTCTGCTGGTTCGGGATCAGCCTGATCGGCCTGATCCGGGCGCTCAGGAACCGTCAGCGGGCAAAGCAGGCAAATTCCGACGCCACCTCGTCATAGACGGCCCGCTTCCAGCCAATAATCAGTGGCGGCACGTTCGCCAGCCGCTCCCAGCGCCATTCGGCGAACTCCTGCGGTGGCACCGCGGTGAGATCGAAATCCGTGTCCGAGCCGGTATAGCGGAAGGCAAACCAGCGCTGCTTCTGGCCTTTCCACTTGAAGCGCTTCTGGTCGGGACGTGGTGGCAGGTCCGCCGGGAAATCATAGGCCAGCCATCGGTCGATCATGCCGAGCAATTCGAGTTGGTCCGAACGCGCCCCGGTTTCCTCGTAAGCCTCGCGCCGCGCGGCGGCCTCGGCATCTTCGCCCTTGTCCATGCCGCCCTGTGGAAATTGCCAGATATGGTCGCCATCGACATCCGCGCGGCGTCCGATCCAGACCCGCCCGGCCGCATTGAACATCACCACGCCGGCATTGGGCCGGTGGTTCGGATAGGAATCGTCCATCAGTGCGCGTTGGAAGCAGGTTGCGCCGGGCCGCCGCGTTCGGCCTGTTGCCGGGCCATCACGGCGGACGGCGGCGCCAGTGCATATCCACGCGCCTCGAGCCCTTCCGCCCAGCGGGCGATCTGGTCGACCGTCGAGCGATAGGCGAAGCCTGCCCCGACCGACGACCCGTTTTGCAGTGCCAGCGCCTCAAGCGTCAAAAGCCGGTCATCGACCGCTGACGGCGAGGGGTCTTCGTCCAGCACCCGGTCGGCAATCCCCCATCGGGCGCTCGCGCTGTCACCTGCAGCTTCGATCGTCGAGCGGCGGCCTGTGCCGTCATGCAGGAATGACACGCCACGCTCTTCCAGCGTCGCCATCACGTGCTCCAGCGCCGGTTCGGAGGTCGAGAACCGGGCGCCGAGATAATTCGTCATCGCAAAATAGCCGGTAGCCTGGCTCATCAGCCAGTACAATCGCCGGGAATTCTCGCTGTCGGGCGCATCGGCCAGCAATGTGTGGGGACCGGGGTCGTTATTGGGATAATCGAAGGGCTCCATCGGCACTTCGATCAGCACTTCATGGCCGGCAGCGCGGGCGCGATCGATCCAGCTTTGCAGATCCCGCGAATAAGGCGCAAAGGAGAGGGCGACTTCCGGCGGCAATTCCTCGATGGCCGCTTCGGTGACGGCGCGGTTGAGCCCCATCCCGCCGATCACGACCGCAATCATCGGAGCATTCGGATCGCCATGCCAGGGACGGGCATACGCCTGGTCGGGGCGTGTGCCATCCGGCCCGATTGCCGGCAGCGGCCCGGACGGTCCCGGCGAGGTCAGCCCGGCCAGCGGTGCGGCAACCAGTGCTTCGGGATTGGTCTGTCCGGCATGCGCGGCCTCGGCCGTGGCGGGGTCGGACCCGTGTTCCGCGGGCGGCGCCTCGAAATGGTCGGGCACGCCGGCCAGAGAAGGCTCGGTGTCGGTGTCCGGCTCGTTGAACTCGACCGGGTTCCGGACCTGGG
>CBDUFA010000449.1:0-1719 GCA_965366295.1 uncultured Hyphobacterium sp. | reverse complement strand
TCGGGACGGCGCCGCGCGCGTCCCCGCGGCAATCGGACCTGATGATCGTGGCCGGAACGCTGACCAACAAGATGGCGCCGGCCCTGCGCAAGGTCTATGACCAGATGCCCGAGCCGCGCTATGTGATCTCGATGGGATCCTGCGCCAACGGTGGCGGCTATTATCATTACAGCTATTCGGTGGTGCGCGGCTGCGACCGCGTGGTGCCTGTGGATATCTATGTGCCGGGCTGCCCGCCGACCGCGGAGGCGCTGGTCTATGGCGTGATGCAGCTGGCGCGGAAAATCCGGCGGACCGGGACGATCGCGCGCTGAGGCGCGGGCAACAAGACTGCGCCAATCAAGCGCGGGAAGGGGCAAGACGATGAGTGAGGCACTTGACGGTGGTGTGGTGCGCAGGTGGGAGGCGACGGTGGCGCGTTCCGATCTGGGCGACTGGATCCAGACTTATCGTGACAAGGTGTTGACCCAGGTGCGCAATGTCGACGGCTTTCGCGGGGTGACATTCCTGGCTGAAAGAGAACTTGATCCGTGCCGCGTCTCGGTTCTGACGACGTGGGACGACATGGGGGCCGTGACCAGATTCGCAGGACAGGAGCCGGCGCGGGCCGTCGTGCCGGAATTCATGACCCGGTTTTTCATCGAGTCCGATCCCGAGGCAACCTTTCATGACGTGCTTCTCCAGGAGGCGAACTGATGTCTGAAGCTCTGAACGAACTCGGCCAATATATCGAAGGCAAGCGCCCGGATTGCGTATTGAGCTGGGATGTGAGCCATGGCGAGCTGAACGTCGATGTCTCCTTGTCGAGCATTGTCGGGCTGGTCGAATTCCTGAAGACCGATGGCAATTGCCGGTTTTCGACGCTGGTGGATATCGCCGGGGTCGACTATCCGGAGCGGCCCAAGCGGTTTGATGTCGTCTATCACTTCCTCAGCATGTATCAGAACCACCGCATCCGCCTGCGCATGGCGGTGCGCGAGGACGAGATGGTGCCGTCGATCACCGATGTGCATCCCTCGGCCAACTGGTTCGAGCGCGAAGTCTTCGACATGTACGGCATCCTGTTTTCCGGCCATCCCGACCTGCGCCGCCTGCTGACGGATTATGGCTTTCAGGGCCATCCGCTGCGCAAGGATTTCCCGACCACCGGCTATGTCGAGGTGCGCTATGACGAGAGCCAGAAGCGCGTGGTCTATGAGCCGGTGAGCCTGGTGCAGGAATACCGGCAGTTCGATTTCATGTCTCCCTGGGAGGGCGCGCAATACATCCTGCCGGGCGATGAGAAGACGGAAGAGGCGAAGAAATGAGCGCGGCGCTTGCGATATTCGTGGCCAAGCTGACCGATCCGCTGGGCGTGCTGATCGCGCTGGCGTTCGGGGCTTTCGGCAAGTCGAAAAAGAGCATTGTGATCGGCGGGCTGGCGACGGCGGTGATCATCGAGGTGCTGCTTCTGGCGCTGTCGAAGATCGACGGATTTGCCACCGGGCCGTTCCTGCTTGGCGTGGTTGCCTATTCGATGTGGTGTGCCGCAGGCTACCTGCTGTTTCGTAGAATGATGGGAGTGAGCTCGAAATGATGGACGGCACCAAGACATTCGACGATGGCAGCGCGGACGGGATGACCGGCGAGCAAAAAATCCGCAATTTCAACATCAACTTCGGCCCGCAACACCCTGCGGCGCATGGTGTCTTGCGGCTGGTGCTTGAGCTGGACGGCGAG
>CBDUFA010000448.1:0-1727 GCA_965366295.1 uncultured Hyphobacterium sp. | reverse complement strand
CGGCGATGATCTCCAGCCAGATCGCGATGGCCTATGCGACGCTGTGGCTGGGCTATGTCCAGCTGCCGGGCCGCACCGGAAAAGCCGTGCGCGAGGTCGAGGGCATTTCCTACGGTATCTACATCCTGCACTGGCCGATCGGACAGGCGATGCTCGCCCTGTTCCCGCTGGCGGGGGCGGGCCTGCTGTTCCTTGTCATGCTGCCGGGCGCCGCGGTGTCGGGCTGGCTGATGCGCGTGCTGGTCGAGCGGCCGGCGCTGGCGGCGAAGTCCCGCATTCGCGGTCTCTTCGCGCGCCGTGGGGCCGTGCCCGCCGCCTAGCCCGCCGGCCTATTGCCGGACGAAGGTCTCGTCATTCCAGGTGAAGGAGACAATGTCTCCGGCTTCATTGCGCTGGAAGTCGAACCGGTCGGCTCCGTCGAACGGGTCCTGGCCGGTGCCGCCGAACAGGTCCGGCCGCGCCGGGCGCAGGTTCGAGACATAATCGCCAAGCCGGAATTCCAGCCCGTTGCCCGCGACATTGATCATCGCCGGGGCGGGGATGGTTTCCGACATGTAGCGGCCTTGATAGGCGGCCAGCGTGCCGGCGTCCGGGGTCCAGGCCCAGCCTTCCCAATAGGCTTCCGCATTGCGCTCGGCGATAGCGTTCTGGCGGTATTCCAGCAGCTGCGCCGTGCGGTCGGCGTAGAATTGCTGGCGGACGGCGACCATCTGGTCGGCATCGGGGTCATCGGCCAAGAATTGCAGGAACATGCGCACCGCGGTCTGGGTCCACCAGCCGGTCATGTTGTCGGAATTGCCGAAGGCGGCAATGCCGAAGCCGGCATCCGGTGAGTAGGCCATCATGGTGCGCGCGCCGGTATAGCCACCGCCATGGATGTGGACCTCGAAACCCTGGTACTCGCAGACATTCCAGCCCAGCGTATAGCCGGTGCAGCTCATCTCGTAGGCATTGCGGCCATCCTCCTGGTGGGTCTCGGCCCACGGGGTCTGTGCCGTCTCCAGCATGCTGGCGGTCAGGCCCGCTTCCGGCGCCTCGCCGCGCAATTGCAGCTGCAGCCAGGTGATCATGTCATTGGGCGAGATCACCAGGCCGCCAGCGGACTGCATCATGCCGTCGGTCTTGGGCCGGATCTCCGCCCAGCCAAGCTCGTCGCCCTGCCAGACATGGCTCCAGGAGAGCTCATCGAGCGAGAAATCCGAGGTCCGTGCCGAGGTGTGATCCATGCCCATCGGCGCGAAGATGATCTCGTCGAGCCAGTCCTGCCAGGACCGGCCGGTGGCAATCTCGAGGATCGCGCCATACACGTTGTAGCCGAGATTATCGTACTGGAAGCCGGCCTCGCGGGGCTCGGAATACTGGCTGATCAGATCGGCATAATCGGCCGGATCGACCCGCATCACATAGGCTTCGAGGAAGGTGATGGTGCCGTTTTCGAACGGCACCTGGTGGGACAGGAGATCGCGCAGCGTGTAGTCCGCCGGGTCGATATTCTCGGGCCAGTGGGCGTCCGGCAGATAGGTGTCGATCGGCGTGTCGAGCGGCAGGATACCGCGCTCGTCCAGTGCGGCCGCGACGAGGCCCATATAGGCCTTGGTCTGCGACGCGATATAGATCGGGGTGTCACCGGTCAGCGGCGCACCGGTGGCGGCGTTGCGCACGCCCTCCACCCGGTTGATCAGGACATCGTCTTCGGTGACGACGACGACGGCAAAGCCCGGTCCGAC
>CBDUFA010000447.1:0-1732 GCA_965366295.1 uncultured Hyphobacterium sp. | reverse complement strand
TGCAGCTTCGCGCGCATCATGTTCACGCGCGGACCATTGGCCGGCAAGCTAACGGACAGCTTTGCCGTGCGAAATTTGGTGCGAGTCTGAAGCCCGCGAAGATGGTCCATCACCGGTTTCAGGCAGAGCGCCGCCATCACCATAGCCGACACCGGATTACCCGGCAGCCCCAGAACCAGCGTTCCGTCCAGCACGCCGAACCAGGTCGGCTTTCCAGGCTTGATGGCGATCTTCTCGAAGAAGAGCTCGCCACCCTGCTCGCTGAACACGCGGCGAAGGTGATCATGATCGCCTACCGAAGCGCCACCGATTGTAACCAGCAAATCGAGCGCCATGGCCGCTGCCAGCTTGTCGCGGATGTCTGCGGGATCATCGCGGGCAATGCCCAGATAGTGCGGCTGGCCACCCCATTCGGCGATGAGGGCGGACAGGCCGGGGCCAAGCGAGTTGATGATCTGCTCGGGCGCTGTTTCCTGACCGGCCTCCACCAGCTCGTCTCCCGTCGAAAGCACTCCGACGCGGGGTTGCCGGCTGACCGTGAAGCTCTGGATACCGCCGCTGACCGCCAGCGATATCGCGGCGGGAGAAAGCTGCGCCCCCGTTTCAAGCAGGATGTCCCCGGCGGCAAAATCAATCCCGGCCTTGCGGACATGGTGCCCGGCTTCCGGGACTTGCGATGTCCTGATTGCTTCGCCTTCGCGTTCGCAGTTTTCCTGCATGACCACCTGGTCTGCGCCGGGCGGCATGACAGCGCCGGTCGAGATGCGCAGGCATTCACCGGACCCGAGCGATGTTTTGGCGGCATGTCCGGCAGCAGATTCACCAGCCAGAGAAAGCGTGACGCTGCCCCCCGTCAAGTCCTGCGAGCGTACAGCATAACCATCCATCGCCGATGCGTCGAAAGGAGGCTGGGTGCGCAGTGCTGCGATCGGTTCGGCCAGTATACGGCCGCGAGCCAGCGGAATTTCCACGGTTTCCGATGGCAATGGACGCGTCTCTCTTTGGATTCGGGCGAGCGCTTCATCCAGCGTAATCATGCAAACTTCTCCTGTCTGCCTGACGCCAGCATCTAAGTCTCCGTCAGCCGCGGAATCAGTTCGACCAGATTGCACGGGCCGTGCGTGCGGTCGAACTCATCGCGCAGAACGTGGTTCCAGGCATCGCGGCAGCCACCGGACGAGCCCGGAATGGCAAAGACATAAGTGCCATTTGCAATTCCCGCTATGGCGCGTGACTGAATGGTCGACACACCAACGGATTTGAAGCTGACCTGATGGAAAACGGCTGCGAACCCGTCCATTTCCTTGTCAAACAGGGGACGGACAGCTTCCGGCGTCACATCCCGGCCGGTCAGGCCGGTGCCGCCGGTCAGAATGACAGCATGAATGTCCGGCCGGGTAATCCACGCTGTCAATTGAGCCTGGATGGAATTCACATCATCCGGCGTGATGGCATGATCGATAACGGCATGACCGTCGGCCGTGATCTGGTCGCGCAGCCAGGGTCCGGTCTTGTCGGTTTTTGTGTCACGGGTGTCGGAAACGGTCATCACCGCGAAGCCAACGGTTTCGGGAATGCCAGTCATCGATCCGTCTCCAGCCAATGGGTCGCCATTTCATGGTCCTGTGCCGTGGGTTCTATCCAGCGATAGTCTTCATCCTGCCATTCACGCTTCCAGAACGGTGCCCGGGTTTTCAGAACGTCGATTGCATAGCTGACACTGTCCAGTGCA
>CBDUFA010000446.1:0-1747 GCA_965366295.1 uncultured Hyphobacterium sp. | reverse complement strand
CCGGATCTGCCGGGAAAATGACATTCCGGTGTTCGAGAAGAATTTCTCGCTGACGCAGGTCTATTCCGCGGATGAAGCCTTCACCACCGGCACATTTGCCGGCCTGGTCCCGGTGACCGAGATCGACGGCCGCCGGATCAGCGATCATCGCGGCCCGATGGTGGAACGCTTGCAACAGCTTTATCGCCGCAAACTCGAAGCGGAATGACAGACACGATCCGCATCTGCCTGTGGTCCGGGCCGCGGAACATTTCCACCGCGACCATGCGGTCCTTCGAGAACCGGGCCGATTGCGAAGTCTGGGACGAGCCTTTTTACGGCCCCTACCTCGTCCGCACCGGGCTGGACCATCCCGGGCGCGACACCATTCTGGCCAGCGTGCCGTGCGATGAAGCCGACATCGCCGCCCGCTGCGCCGGCACCGGGCCCGAAGGCGCGCCGCTCTTTTTCCAGAAGCATATGTGCCAGCACATGCTGGACGATATCCCGCGCGACTGGATGGCGGCTTGCCGCCATGTCTTCCTGATCCGCGACCCGGCGGAAGTCGCCGCCAGCTTTGCCGCCGCCACCGGGTCCGCGACCGCTGATGATCTGGGCGCCATCCGGCAATCGGACCTGTTCGAGCAGGCCTGCGAGCTGACCGGACACGCCTGGCCGGTGATCGAGGGGGCCGATGTGCTCGCCGATCCCGAGGCCATGCTGACCGCGCTGTGCGCGGCCATCGATATTCCCTTCGATGCCGCCATGCTGAACTGGCCAGCCGGGCCGCGCGGCAGTGACGGGGTCTGGGCACCCTGGTGGTATGCCCGCGTCGAAGCGTCGACCGGGTTCGAGCCGCCGCAGCCGAGCCCGCACGATTTTCCCGATTCGCTGCGCCCCGCCGTCGAGGCCTGCCAACCGCACTATGAGGCACTCAGGGCGCGCAAGCTGACCGTCTGAGCTATTGCCCCTGGATGATCGGATCGCCCGTGGCTTCCTGGTAGGCCACGCCGACGAAGGGCTGGACCCACCACGCATTGAAGCGGTTGGCAATCCAGGCATCGCCCTGCGCAAACAAGGCCTGCTGGCCCGACAGATCGATTTCGGCCCGGACTTCTTCGAGGCTCAGCCCGGCCTCGGCCAGCGGCCCGACCTGCGCGCGCACCGCCGCGATCAGGCCGATCAGCTGGTCGACATAGGCGGTATCGTCCTGCACCGCGCCATGGCCGGGAATGAGATGGGCGTAGTCCAGCGCATTGATCTGCTCGAGCGCGGCGATCCAGTCCGCCGGATAGCTGCCGAACCCGTAAGGCGTGGGATTCACGACCAGATCGCCAGTCGCCACGACGCGCTGTTCCGGCATCCAGACGACGGCATCGCCATCGGTATTGCCGCGCCCGAAATAGACCAGCTCGACCGGCCGTATGGCATCGTCCAGTACCAGCCGGTCGGAAAAGCCGCGCGTCGGCGCCACGATCTCGATTGTCTCCGTTGCCGCGATCAGCGTGTCGAGATCACCGGCCAGCATCGCGTAGTATTCCGCAATGCGTGGCGGGATCGGCGTTCCGTCGGGCAGCGAGCCGGTCTCCGCCACTGCGTCGACCACCGGGCGCGAGGCCTCGAGCTGGTCGCCGGCATCATGGATATAGTCCATCGCCGCCCCGGCAATGTTCGGTATGGTGTTCTCGTGTGCGATGATCTCGGCCTCCGGCCAGGCGGCGAGGAAGGCGGCATTGCCGAGATGATGATCGCCATGCCAGTGCGTGTT
>CBDUFA010000445.1:0-1775 GCA_965366295.1 uncultured Hyphobacterium sp. | reverse complement strand
CGTGGGCGATCGGATGGACGGTGATTTTTCCGCTGTCGGTGTCGTAGCTGTCGCCGCCGTCCTGGGCACGGGCGTGAAACGGCACCACCGTGGTCGCGCCGAGCCCGACAAGGCCTGCCGCGCCAAGCTTGAGTGTATCGCGTCGTGTGAAGATCATTCCTGCCTCCGTTCGCTGGAGAAGCTGTTGCGTGTCGTGCTAAGCGGCAGGACTCTCCCACACTCGGAGCCGGCCGCAACCGACGTTAATGTGAGCGGATCGGGAAATCCGGACGTTCGGCCGCTGCGTAAGAGACAGATCGTGCCGTCGGGCGATCTAAGCTGCGAAACGCTGAGCGTCGGCGCCGTAATAATTGATGTAGCGGCCGGCGATCCACTCGACGGGCAGAATCACGAACACATCGGTGGTGTGGAAATCTGCATCCACCACGCAGCCCTCGCCGAAACGGGCCCCGACCCGCAGATAGCCCTTGATCAGCGGCGGCAGCTCGGCCATCGCGGCGCGGCTGTCGATCGCCTCGGCCGGCATCAGGTCCATCGTCTGGTAGCGCGACGGCACGGCGCGGACGCGCCACGCGTCTTCGGCGCGGAATTTGTGGGCGAGATAGGACAAGGCCCGCGCATGGGCGGCCGGAAAGACGCCCGGAAAGGATGCGCAGCCGGTCATCACGTCGATGCTGTGCCGCCGGCAATAGGCCCATATGCCCTGCCACAAGAGTTCGACCGTGCGCTTGGATCGATAGTCCGGCAGCACGCAGGACCGGCCCAGCTCGAGAAACCGGCGCTCGGAATGCCGGGCGACCAGCGATTCGAGCTCGAATTCGTCGGTGGAATAGAATCCGCCGGCCGAGGCTGCGATTTCCTGGCGCAACAGCCGGTAGGTGCCGACTATGCGGCGCGGATCGGGGCCGGGCAGCGTGGTGTCGAAGACGAGCAGATGATCGCAGATCGAATCGAAATGATCGGCGTCGCGCTGCTGCTGCAGGTCGCCGCGCGCGCCGAGTTCGTCGTAAAACACCCGGTAGCGCACCTCCTGCGCCGCCGCGATCTCGGTCTCGTCGCGGGCAAGGCGCACCTCAAGCGTGCCGATTCTGCCCAGCACCTCACCCGGTGCCACCGTCTCCAAGCCGCGGGCGGCTGGTGAAGGCATGTCCTTCCCGATCGCGCGCATCGGCATGGTCGATTCTCCCTCGTCGCGAGACTGCTCGCGCAGATACGAAGCCATGACTACAATAGGATGACAGCGGACTCGCCGCAAGCACAGCCTCAGGCTGCGGCCTGGTGGCGGACGGCCTCCACCAGTTCGTGCGGGTCGAGCGGCTTGGTCACGAAACCGTTGGCGCCGTGCGACAGCACGTCGTGACGGGTTTTTTCCTGGCTGTCGGCCGACAACACCATGATCGGCACCGCCGTCAGCCCTTTTTCTTCCTCGTGCTTGCGAATCAGGGCGATGGCGTCGAGCCCGTCCATGACCGGCATGTGAAGATCCATCAGCACGATATCGAAGGGCCGGCGGCCGCGCGCGGTACGCACGGCTTCCACGGCTGCCTTGCCGTCGCGGACGTGATGCACGACATGACCGGCCTTTTCGAGCACCGAACGGGCCATCAGCGCGTTGATCTCGTTGTCCTCGGCGATCAGGACCTGCAGGCTGGAGGTGTTCTTGGCCGACGGCTTGCGACGCTTGACCTCGAGGCGGTGAACGGTGCCGTGAGCCGGCGCGTCGCCGGCGCCATGGGTAAGGAGGGGGTCAAGCCCACCTACCTGATCACCAAAGT
>CBDUFA010000444.1:0-1798 GCA_965366295.1 uncultured Hyphobacterium sp. | reverse complement strand
GTCGAGGTCATTGGTGTTGTCGCGCGCCGCCGGGACATTGAAATTGGGCAGGAAATTGCGTCCGCGATCGCCGATCGCAAAAACAGAGCCCGCCGCGTTGACCCGGATATTGGCGCTTTCCTGGTGGCCGGCCTCGAGGCCGAACAATATGGTCTGTTCCAGTCCGCCGATTTCCGGTTCCCAGATCAGGTCGGTCTGGAATAGGAGGTTTTCGCGGGTGGTCGAGGAATTGTAGGCCGAGATCGGTACCGTGCCGGCCACCGGGTCGACCGCGCCGCCGGGATAGGCGTTCTGGTAGAACTTGTCGTAATCGCCATAGGACAGGACGCTACGGAGGGTGAGGTCATCGCGCAGGCTGTGGGTCAGAACGCCGCGAAGCGTGGTGACGCTAATCTCGCTGTTGGAGATATCCGGATTGCCGAAATAGGTGCTTTCATCGCCCGGCCAGGGACGGTTGCCCATGGACGGCACACCGCGATCAACCGTGCGATTATCCTCGAAATACTCGGCGAATACGTCCAGCCGGGTGTCGTCGGACAGGTCGAACCGGAAAGCCGGTGCGATGCCGAGACGCTCGATTTCGACAAAGTCGCGGAATGTCTCGCTGTCCTCATAGACGGCATTCAGGCGCGCGCCGACATTGCGGTCGAGCGCACCGCCGAAATCGCCGGCGATCCGCGCCTGTCCCTCGCTGCCCAGCGTAACGGTGAGGCTGCGGACATCGCTGCCATCGGCGGGCTTGCTGACGCGATTGATGGCGCCGCCGCCCGTGCCGCGGCCGAACACCAGCGCCGAGGCGCCCTTGATGACATCGACGCGGTCGACATTGTAAAGGTCGCGCAGATACTGGAGATCGTCGCGGATGCCGTCGACGAAGAAGTCGGCAGTCGTGACATTGCCACGCAGGACAGGGGCGTCGCGATGGCCTTCACCCTGGCCCATGGTGACGCCCGGCACATAGCGGACGAGCTCGCCAAAGCCGGTCATGGCCTGGTCGTCGATCACGTCGCGGGTGATGACAAAGACCGATTGCGGGATGTTCTCGAGCGGGGTCTCGGTGCGGGTCACCGAGCTCGACTCGTCCTCGCGGTAGAGATTGCGCGTACCATAGACATAGATGACGTCCGATGTGGTCAATGCTTCGACGGACGCGGTCGCGGCATCATCGCCGAGCGCCATGGATGAAAGCGCGAGAGTTGAAACGGCACCGGCCAGAACAGAACGCATGAAGAAACTCCAGGAAAACAGTAAATGCGAATGATGCGCATTTACGCCGGAGCCGGGCGGCGAGTCCATCCCTGATGCGAGTGATTATCAGTTTCTTTTGCAGCAAGTGCGAAAGTGCAGCAAAAAGGCCGCACCCATGGCAGGTGCGGCCTGTCTACAAACGGATCGCGGCCGGGGTTATTTCGGCGGCATGCGCGCGCCGGCATCAAGCCGGACGCATTCCGCGTTGATATAGCCATTGGTCACCATGAAGGCGACGAGGTCGGCATATTCCTCCGGCGTGCCGAAGCGCTGCGGGAATTGCAGATGCGAGGCCAGATTGGTTTTCACTTCCGGCGGCATCTGCTGGTAGATCGGCGTCTCGAAGAAGCCCGGCAGGATGGTGTTCACGCGCACGCCTTCGCGGGCGAGATCACGTGCCATCGGCAGGGTCATGCCGTAAATGCCGCCCTTCGACGCGGAATAGGCGACCTGGCCGATCTGGCCGTCCTGAGCGGCGACCGAGGCGGTGTTGACGATGATGCCACGCTCGCCGCCATCATCGGGATCGTTCGAAAGCATGCCTTCCGCG
>CBDUFA010000443.1:0-1811 GCA_965366295.1 uncultured Hyphobacterium sp. | reverse complement strand
GTCGGGGGCTTCCTCGCGGTGAAACTCGTGGGCGTCGTAGATCAGCCGGGCCTTGTGGCGACTGGCTAGCCGCGTTGCCACGCGAAGCGTCTCCGGGTCCACGGCCCAGACCAGATCATAGCGGTGCTTGGCGGTTTCGAACCGCAGCAGGAATTCGGCCAGCCTGTGCAGGACCGACCGCCGGATACGGTTTCCGGCCGGGCTGGCAAAGGCGATGGCGGTGATTACCAGCGTCCAGAAAATCGTGGTCATCACGACCGGATAAAAGCGCAGGAAATACCCCGCGATCACGCCGACAATCACCAGTTGGCTGGCGAGCATCAAAAGCCCGGCGGCCTTCGGACGCAGATCGCGCGTCTCGGGGTCGCGATTGATATCCCCGCCGGAATCGAACGCCAGCGAATCCACGTTGAATCCGGCTTCACGCAGCGCTGCCCGTATCCGCAGATGGCGGCCGTCGCGCTTGTCGAAGCGCTGGGCGAGCAAAAGGGCGTGACGCATGGCGATTGATCCTTGCCGGTGGCGATAAGGACGAATAGGGGTTGTTTCCAACTATTAGGTAAAGCCGGGACAACCGATATGTGCGGGATTTGGGCATCCATCAATGCACCGGATGCAGCCGCCGGGCTGGAGGCCGTTGCCCATCGGGGGCCCGACGGCGAAGGCTGGGCGCGCTTCGATACGCCCGCCGGCCGGCTTGAAATGGGGCACAGGCGCCTCGCCATTTATGATCCGACCCCGGATTCAGACCAGCCGATCCAGACGGGCGACAAGCGCTACACGCTGATTTTCAACGGCGCGCTCTATAATTACCGGGAATTGCGCGCGGAACTTGCCGCTATCGGTCATGTCTTCCACACGAGCGGGGATGCCGAGGTTTTCCTCAACGCCTTCGTCGAATGGGGGGCTGAGTGTTTCGCGAAGATCGACGGCATGTTCGCCGCGGTTTTCTATGATGCGCAGCGCCAGGTGCTGACCGTCGCCCGTGACCGCTTCGGCGAGAAGCCGCTGTTTGTCGGGCGGAATGACGGCCTCGTCCTGGCCTTGGCATCAGAGCCCCGTCAGCTCTTCGCGGGTGGTGTCGCGATGCCCGCTATCTACAAGCCGGCGGCCAAGGGGTTCATTGCGTCTGGCCAGGTTGAAATGGCTTGCGACCCGAGCTGGCCGACACGGTGGCCACCCGGTCAATGGCACGAAATCGATCTGAACATCCATGGCGGCCTTCCCGACTATGAAGAGGGTTTTGGAAGCCGGGGCGAGGCGTTCTGGGATGCGGACGTGGCCCAGCCAATGTCCGAAGAGGCGGCGATCACGCGGCTTCGAGCCGCCATGGACGAGGCCGTCGCGCGCCAGCTGGTCGCCGATGTGCCGGTGGGAACCTGCCTTTCGGGGGGGCTCGACAGCTCCATTATCCTGGGAACGGTGGATCGGCTTCGCGATGCGAGCAGCGATCCTTTCATCTGTGTTTCCGCGATTTTCGATGAGAGCGACGATGCCGGGCACTCCCTGTCTGAACGGCCTTATGTCGAAGCGGCATTAAAGGGAAAGAATGTCGAGCTGATCGAGGTCAATCCGACCGAGAATGATGTTGTTGACCGCCTCGACGAGATCATCCTCGCCCAGGGCGAGCCCTTCCCGGGCACCTCCATCTGCGCGCAATTCTTCGTCTTCGAAGCCGCCCGCAAGGCCGGCATCAAGGTGATGCTGGACGGGCAGGGCGCGGACGAGTTGTTTGCCGGTTATGCGCCCATGGCGGGCTATGCCATGGCTGACCGGCTGGCCAGGCTGGACCCGTCCTTCCTCAAGGACTT
>CBDUFA010000442.1:0-1817 GCA_965366295.1 uncultured Hyphobacterium sp. | reverse complement strand
GGAGCCACCAGAGGCATCGGAATATTGTCGCACGAGGCATAGGGCACAAAGCTCACATCCGATACGTCGTCGCCCGGCGTCAGAGAAATGACATAGGTCTGGTAACCGCCCGCCGGAATCGTCACCGCATCGTTCACATTGCCGATGGCTGCATTGGTGTTCGGATCGGTGCGCTGGAAAGTAAAACTGTCACGGTAAGGCCCGTGATGTTCAATGATGCAGTTCGTGCCATCAACCTGATTGGGGTTGATCACGGTCATGAAAGCCGTTGCCGCGCTACCCGTGGCGACAAATCGGCTGGTCGGAAGCACCGAGGAACGAAGGCGATTGTTGGGAACGGCCTGGGCCGGAAAACCAACCGCGTAGCGGCGCAGGGCTTCGGTCGCATAGGAGCCGACACTGTCATCGGCCGGGTCGAGCGGAATACCGCAGACACTCCCGCGTTCCGGGCATTCGAGGGTCGGATCCGAGAATTGTGGCTGCCGATTGGAGCCATAGGCCATGACCGATGTGAAAACGCCACCATTGGCGCTGGCGCTGTCAATGCGGAAGCCCCGGGCCCAGTCGACCGGCCGACCGGAAGTCCCGTCCGTTTCCAGTCCATGCGCCAGCCCCATATTGTGACCGGTTTCGTGCGCCAGGGTCAGCCCGTTATGGCAAACATTGATATGAGCGCGGCCGGTAAAATTACTCGTCGGGTCATGGACATATCCCAGGCCACAGAAATCCTCCCGATTGGAATCATAGACGCGGTTCAGCGACACGACATCAACGCCGAGCGAATCGATCCGGGTCTGGAGACCGTTGAACACGCCTTGCCGGTTTCCGAGGTCCGTCAGCAAATCGTCACTCGGATAATCGCGCGCGACATCCATGAACTGAAGCTGCGTCAGGTCCGAATTCAGCGATACACCTGATTGGGCGAGCGCAGAATCCAGATTGCCGATATCAGTTGCCGCAAGGTCCGGGATTCCCCAGCCATGCGTCTCGATCATTTCAATGTCGTAGAAATACAGAAAATCGAGCGTGTCCGAGCCGGCGCTGATTCCATCGACCTGGGCTTCCTCAACATCCGGACGCGGATGGATCCGGAAATCCTCCACGGCATCGTCCGTTATGATGTCGTCCGGCGCGATCCGCATCACCAACCCGCCATTCGGCGCGGGCTCGATGACATAGGTCTCTTCTCCCGCCCAGATCCGGCCATAGGTCGCGTTCAACCCGACATGAAGGAGCGCGCCCTGCCCGGGCTGACCGAACGAGAGCAGGTAATGGTGTCCACCGGTTTCCGAAGTCCGGCTTTGTTCGAGTCGTCCGGTCAGGCTGTTACCGTCCGGCAAGGGCACCGACAATTGAGTGCCAATCCCGAACCGGGAAAGCTGTGGCGAGACCTGCAATTGCCAGGAGTCCCGTGTCTCCGTCTCGGGCATGAGCTCGTGACCGGCGGATTGCTCTGCCCCGGGCTCTGGCTGAACCAGATCCCAAGCGGCAGGCTGCTGAGCGAGCGCAGCAGACGAAACGGACAATAAAAGCCCTAACAACAAGAAACGCATGAATATCTCCCTAGGTCCTGATCGATAACATGGCGCAACGCTGACGCGAGGCCAACCTTAAATCAGCTAGGGAAATGGTCGGAGCGGCGAGATTTGAACTCGCGACCCCCGGTCCCCCAGACCGGTGCGCTAACCGGGCTGCGCCACGCTCCGAACCGAACAGAAAACCAGCCGCAAGAAACGGCTGCAGGGGACGCGTCTTATAGGAGGCGCCGCGCCTGGCGGCACCCGGAGAAGTTAGTGCGACGGCCGCGATTTCAGCGC
>CBDUFA010000441.1:0-1821 GCA_965366295.1 uncultured Hyphobacterium sp. | reverse complement strand
GTCTTCATAGGCGAAGCTGGTGATGTAGGCGCCATCGGGCAGACGCCGGCTGAGATCGGCGAGCGCGGCCGTGGCCGAACCGGCACGCGACTTTGCGGCGGCATGCGTGATCGCGGCTTCCAGCCGGGCTTCGAGGCTGGCCGGGCGGCGGGCGGCATCATAGGCCGGGTCGAGCCGCACGGCGCGGTCCACCAGCAATCCGGCCGTCGCCAATAGGAGGAGACCCGCGATAAGGGTCCCGAACAGGAAGGCGGACCGGCCACCGGCGGGCGCGCGGCGATTATTCCGCAAGTCGACGACAGGGGCGGCGGCGGGATCGGCGGTTTCGAGATCGACCGCCACCGGTTCGAGGCCCAGCGCTTGCGCGCGCGCCATCGCCGTATTGACCGTTTCGCGCCGCGCCATGAAGACGGGCAGGCTGATCCGGCCCTCGTTTTCCTGCATTCGTGAGGACGATACCGTCAGGCAGCCAGTCGAAAGGCATGAAATTCTCGGTGCCCGCCGCCGGTACATTGACCCATTTCAGGTTCGGTGCCACCTCGGCCAGGTTATCACGCGGAAAATCGGAGGCGAACAGGATATCCTCGGCCGGAAGCGGCGAAAGCCGGGGCAGCGCCAATTCGATGGCCTCGTCGAGATGTTGCCGGGCCGCGACCGGAAAACCGGCCTCGCGCTTGAAGCCGAGCGGCGTTGCAATGCGCAGGACGAGCGGTCCCTTGCGGCCCAGCCGGGCGATCTCGGCCCGTGCTGCGCCGGCGTCCTCGTGCGCGGGGATCTCGATGCTCTCGCCTTCGGTATTGGTGTAGCGGACCATCCCGGTATCGAACCGCAAGACTCGCCAGTTGCGCGAAAACAGGCCGCCGACCAGCGGCAGGCCCGCGGCTGCGCTGTCCACATCGTCACGCCAGATCGCCAGTCCGCGGCCTATGGCATCAGGAATTATCTTCACGCATCGGACTCCGGGTCGAGAAAGTCGCCATATCCAAAGACATGGCTATGCCGGGACAGGGTGTCATACAAGCCTTCTTCCCCCGGAAGACTGATGATGATCTCGCGGCTCATCCGCGCGCCGGAGCGGGCTTGCGCCTCGATCAGCAAGGCATAAACGGCTGGCTGGGCCGGATCGAACTGCGCCGCGCCATTCACTTCGGGAATGGGCCGGCTGCCCTCTCTCGCCGACAATATCCGCAAGGCATCGCCACGTGAAATGCCGGTCGCGGCGATCAGGGCGGGCGGCGCATAGCGGCCGGCCACGGCTTCGCCGCCATGGATGGTGAGATAGGGCGCGGCGCGGGCATACAGGGCGGCATCGACGCCGAGTACCTGGCGGAATTCCTCGACGGCCAGGAAAGGCCGGTTGCCCGGTCCGGTCCGCCCGTCCGCGCGGTAGGCTGCGCTCTCGGCACCATTCTCGCCGACATCATCGTCCTCGTCGCGCCAGTCGGACACGGCGCCTGCGATGCGGCGCGCCGTGAGGGTCGAAACATCCAGTTCCTCGAGCAGGGCGGCCAGCGTCTCGGTATTGCCCTGGTTCAGATCGAACCGGCCGGGCTCGGCGACGATCCGGACGTCCAGCGCCACATCGCCGATTTCCATTTCGTAAAGGCGGCCATCCGAAAACCAGCGGTCTTCCTCGTTCGCGAGCTGCACCGCCGAGCGGGCGGCCGCGCTGTCGATCGCGGTCCGCAATTCCAGCCTTTCGAGGCTGGCAAATGCGGATGATGTGGAAACGCGCGCGGCCAGCGCCGTCATGCCCGCCAGCACGGCCAGGACCCCGAGAAGGGCCACGACGATCAGGAGCGCCACGCCGCGCCGGTTCCG
>CBDUFA010000440.1:0-1831 GCA_965366295.1 uncultured Hyphobacterium sp. | reverse complement strand
CTATGAAAGCGTCAGACTCTCACAATAAACGAGGGAGCCAAGGGGCGCAGGTCAGTGAGGCTGTCTCTCACCTCGTCTTCCTCGGCAGCCGAAGTCTAGTCGTGCTCGCGCTCGCCATGTCGGCTGTGCGGTAAAAATAACCCCTGTCGCCGAAGCAACAGGGGCCAAGGTGCGCCACTGGGTGGTGGGCTGGAAGCCGGGCCCGGACAACGGGCCCGGCAAACTCAGAACGGCCAGAGAATGTCGAACACTTCCTGGCCCATGCGCGGGCGCTGGACATCGGTGATGTGGCCGCGGCCGCCATAGGAGATGCGCGCTTCGGCGATCTGGGTATGGCGGATCGTATTGTCCGAGGCGATGTCCTGCGGGCGCACCACGCCGGAGACCAGGAGCTCGCGGATCTCGTTGTTGATGCGCACTTCCTGGCGCCCGGCAATGGCGAGATTGCCGTTCGGCATGCGGTCGGTCACCACCGCCGCGATGGAGAGGTTGATCGTTTCCTGGCGGGTCACCGCGCCGGTGCCGGAATGCGAGCCGGTCGAGCCGAAAGAGGCAATCGAGCTGGGGTCGATCGCATCGTTGAAGAAGGCCGAGAGCGCCGCTTCGCCGCCGAGGAAATTGGTGAGATCGCTGTCTTCCGCGCTGGAGCGCGAGCGATTGGTGGTGTTCTGCACATTCGCGCTGTCGGCGATGTTGATGTTCACCGTCAGGATGTCGCCCGGATTGGCCGCGCGCGGATCGCCGAAGAAGGTCTGGCGGCCGGGCGTCCACAGCGAGTTGGTGGGCGAGGCGTCATAGCTGGCATGGATGGCGCCGGCATTGTTGCCGGTATTGGCGGTATTGGCGGCGTAGTTCTGCTGCGGCGGCTGGTGGGCCTGCGCCGGAGCTTGTCCGCCATAGCTGTGTTGCGGGTTATACTGCCCGGTGTACTGCCCCTGCGAATTATGGTTCGCCGAGCCGGAATTCGGACCCGTGGCATAGAGCGCCGGGTTCTCGATCGGCGAGAGCTGGGGCGTGGAGCCGACCTCGGCGAGGCGCTCGGCGGTGGCACAGGCCGTCATCGCGAGACAGGCGGCGAGTGGTAGGAGCTTGCGGATCATGGCGGTTTTCCCAGGGCTGTTATTGGCGTGTGTTTTCTTGGTCTTGGGCATTTTCGTCACCGCGATGGTAGGAGTAGTAGGCGGCGGCGGAACACCAAAAAAAGTAGGAGTCGGTCATTCATCTTCACGACGGTCCGGCGGTGACGACGCGGGCGCGGCCCGGGCCTTCCACCATCGCATCGACCGTGCGGTTGGACTGCAGATTGACGAAGCGGACGATTTCATTCTCGCCGGCATCTTCCAGCGCCCGGGCGCGGGCGGTGAGGGACAGGCCGGGCACGGTGAAGACCAGGCTGACGATCTCGCCGCGCTCGATCACCACCGGGGCGCGCAGATCATAGGCCCGCACCGGTTCGCCGGGGCGCAGGGCGCGGCGCGCTTCCTGGCCGATCAGGTCTTCCGGACGGGTCAGCGCATCGGCGCGCAACCGGTCGGCCCGCACCGCCTGCCAGTCGACATCATCGTCATTGACGCGGTGACCGGCGGGGATCGGGCGGGTCAGCACCGGCACCTCGATCGTTGCATGGGCGCGGCCATTGAGGCGCACCGGGCTGGCCCCGTCATAGGCAATCAGCTCGGCCTGGAAAACGCCGGTGCGATTGTCGAAATCGAAGCTCGCAATGCGCGGCAATCCACTGGCATCGACCGGGGCATGAATGGCCCCGGCACCGGCCAGCTGGACGTCGTATTCATTGCCGACACCTATCATTATTTCGATGATCGCGAGGCGG
>CBDUFA010000439.1:0-1837 GCA_965366295.1 uncultured Hyphobacterium sp. | reverse complement strand
GTATATTTCGACGAAGACGGTGCCTATTCCGACAGTCTCGGCCGCGCGGGCGCGACCTGGTCGTTCGACGGACAGCTCTGCATCGTACCGCCGCCTGATGTTGAAGGCGAAGCGGCTTGCGGCCCCTGGAATGAAGATCTGGCCGCGGGCGGCAGCTGGGAAACCGATGGCTGGGCGGATGACGGCTCGATGATCACGATTTCTATCCTTGAAGGGCGCGGCCACGACGCGCCGACCCCTCCGACGCCTCCGGCTGAATAATCCGCACCACTCTGCCTTCAGGGATAATGAAACGGCTGGCCCTCGGGCCGGCCGTTTTGTTTCACCGCAAAGGGAGAAAACCATGAAGCGACCCGACCGCGCCGCCATCCATACCGCCATGACGGCGAAGGATTATGTCATCTTCGGCAATACAAAGGGCTTCGACCTCAACATTGTCGGTGTCCGCGCGGCGGAAACCAGGGCCAACCGGTTCGATGACTGGCTGACCGTGTCCTACAAGGACGCCGCGCATGGCGACTGGGCCTATTTCGCCTTCGCCTGCACCACGGATCCCGGCCTGTCGCACCTGGAAAACCTGTCCCATCCCGATGGCACGGCCGTGCTCAAGGAAGGCCAGTACCGGTCCTCGCACATGATCCGCAAACACCAGGGCAAGTATGACGCGGTGTGCCAGAAACCCGGCTATCAGCTGGAAGTCTATCGCGACCGCAACCAGGACGGCACGATCGACCGCGCGCCGGAGAATGTCTTCACCAATGCAACCGGGATCAATATCCACCGCGCCAGCCGGACGCGCCGCTCGACACAGGTCGATCGCTGGTCCGCGGGCTGCCAGGTGATTGCCGATCCGACCGATTTCGAGATCCTGATGACGCTCGCGCGCCGCGCGAAAGAGATTTACGGCAACGGCTTCACCTATACCCTGCTTCACGAAAGCGACCTCTGACAGGCACAATTCCTGCATCTGTGCTAGGATCAGAGCTCACGTGAATGCCGGAAGGATAGTTCCATGCTTGTATTCAGCCGCATCGGTTCGGTCAGTGCGACGCTGTTTTTCGCCTTCATTCTCGCCCTGGCGATGCTGGTCACGCTCGGGCTTTATGCGCCGGACGTGCTCAACTGGATCCTCAACGGGGCCGACCAGGTGGAGTCCTGGCTGACGCACACCTCGCTGCCCAACCGGTACAACAATCTGGTCCGCCTGTTCCTGTCGAACCAGCAGATCACCTTCCTGTTCTTCACCATTATTGCGCGGATCATCATCGCCATCGTGGCGACCGCCATTACGCGCGCGGTGAAGCCGAAATCGAAGATCGACAAGGCCTTCGGCTAGCGGCAACGCGCCTTGCGCAAAAAGAAACGCCGCCATCCGGAGATGGCGGCGTTTTGCTGTCCGGTACGGCGCCGGGCCTAGCGGCCGGGATTGTCCCCGTCATCGCCGTCGTCATCGGCCATTTCCTCGACATCGTCGGCGGCTTCCTGCATCGCATCACCGGCATCGTCGGCCGCGTCTTCCATGGCGTCGGCCGCATCGTCCATCATGTCGTCCGCATCATCCATCGCGTCGTCCATCATGTCGCCGGCGTCGTCCATGCCGTCTTCCATGGCATCGCCGGCATCATGCGCGGCGTCTTCCATGGAGGCGCCGGCCTCGTCCATCATGTCGTCCTCGTCCGCCTCTTCGGCCGGCGAACAGGCCATCAGGGCAAGCGCCGGCAGGGCGGCACCAAAAATCAGTCGTGTACGCATCGAAATTCCCCTTCCTGAGAATTGCTTCGGGTCACACCCGAAACCCGGACGTTTCCTTACCATAAATTCACACTCTGTGCAGGGG
>CBDUFA010000438.1:0-1852 GCA_965366295.1 uncultured Hyphobacterium sp. | reverse complement strand
AAATTCTGAGCCGTGTCGAAGCGCTGATCCGCGCACAGGATGCGTTCGACCCTGCCACCGCAGAACACAGTTTCCGGATTTCGGGCAGCGACTTCTTTGCCGAAATGCTCCTGCCAGCATTGGCCGAGCATTTGAGAGCACATGCTCCTTCGCTGCGTGTTCACCTCGTTGACCTTGTCCCAGACGACCGCGTCGGCACCCTGGCAAGCCACGACGTGGATTTTGCCTTGCTCCCTGAAACTTCTTTGCCCGGCTGGGCAGAAGGCCAACCGGTATTCAGCTCATCCTTCTCTGTCATTGCGAGGAAGGCTCATCCAAGCACAACCGAGCTCGCGCTTGCGCCAGGCGATGTCATGCCGCTCGACCTCTTCTGCGACCTGGGGCATGTCCTGTTTTCGACCGAAGGCAATCCGAAAGGCATTGGGGATGAGGCCCTTGCGCGGATCGGGCGCGAACGTAATGTGGCAATGACTATGCCAGTTTTCTCTGGAGTATACCGCGCCGTCGCCGGTTCGGACCTCATTGCCTTGCTTCCATCCGCGTTGGCACATCGCATTGCCAAATCAGCAGATCTCAATGTGTTCAAGCCTCCGATCCCTGTGGAACCGGTCCGCTTGATTCTGATTTGGCACCGTCGGTTTTCTGAGAGTCCGCCACACCTATGGTTGAGAAACCGAATAATTGAGCTATTGCACCCCTTGCATGCATGAATGACGCAATGACAGCAGACTGCTCAAGTGTCGATTTCTAGCTCGGAACCGACACTGCGCTCCGAGCCTCGGTATCGTTTGCCTGCACGGCGAAGTGCCAAGGTTTGGCTCAGAGTGGTCTGCCCTGCATCAGGCGCGGCAGGTCGCCGGTGAGCCCGGCCGCCTCGCGGATGAAGCCGCGGCGCAGGGCGGGAACCGCCTGGACCGCGCCCATCCCCAGATCGCGCGCCAGCCGCAGGAGCGGGTTGTCGTTGGAAAAGAGCCGGTTGAACCCGTCCGTGGCGAGCGCCAGCGTCGCGGTGTCGAACCGGCGCCAGCGCTGGTAGCGTTCCAGAACGTCCGGGCCGCCGATATCCTCGCCGCGCCGGGCGGCATCGGTCAGAACTTCGGCCAGCGCCGCCACGTCGCGCAGCCCGGCATTGAGACCCTGCCCGGCGATGGGATGCACGCCATGCGCGGCATCGGCCACCAGCGCAACACGGTCAGCGGTCATCGCATTGGCCAGGCTGAGGCTCAGCGGATAGCTGTAGCGCTTGCCGGCGAGGCGGATGTCGCCCAGAAAACTGCCGAATCGCGGGCGCAGATGGTCGAGATAGTCGGCATCCCCGAGCCCGTTGATCCGCTCCGCGTCCTGTGCGTCCTCCGACCAGACGATGGAGGAGCGGTTGCCCTTCAGCGGCAGGATCGCGAGCGGGCCGGGCGGCATGAAGAACTGATGCGCGATTCCGTGATGGGGCTTGTCATGCTCGATGGCGCAGACCAGCGCGGTCTGGCCGTAGCCCCACTCGGTGCGGGTGATCCCGGCGCGCTTCGCCGTCCCGCTGTTGCGGCCGTCCGCGCCCACCAGAAGCGCGCCCGAAAGCTGCTTGCCGCTGGCCAGCGTGACCCGGACTCCGGTGGGGCCGGTATCCTGGGCGGTGACCGTCTCGCCCGCGAAATGGGCGATGCCCGGCTCCGCGGCGGTCGCGTCCAGCAGCGCGCGGCGCAGGTGCCGGTCTTCGACCATGTACCCCATCGGGCCTTCCTCGATCTCCGCATGGTCGAAATGCAGGAAGAACGCCGAGGGGCCTTCGCCCGCGCGTCCGTCGGTCACCTTGTTCTCGAGTATCGGCTGGGCCTCGTCCGCCACGCGCGGCCAGTGC
>CBDUFA010000437.1:0-1862 GCA_965366295.1 uncultured Hyphobacterium sp. | reverse complement strand
CGTCTCTGGGATCTGCTGATCGCCCAAGGACGCTGTTTCGCCTGCATGTATCCCGGAAGCTGGTGCGATATCGGCCATCCCGCCGCCCTCTCCATGGCCGAAAAGATGCTGCAGGACCGGGACCATGTTTGAGACCGGACCCGGCACCCCGAGGGTCTTTGCCCAGCCGCTCGGCACGGATTTTCCGGGCGCTGTGGTCGATGGGCTCCGCGCCCGCATGGCCGGCCATCCGCCCGAAGCGATGGCGCGGGTCACGCTCCTGGTCAACACGACCCGCATGATGCGCCGGATCCGCGCAGTTTTTGCCGAGGGTCCGGCCGGATTCCTGCCGCGCATGCGGCTTCTGACCGATATCGGCGCCCTTCTCGATGGTCCGGAACCGCCCGCGGCGCGATCTCCGCTGGAACGCCGTCTGCAGCTTGCGCAACTGATCGCTCCGGCCTTGGAAAGGATTCCGGATTTCGCGCCGCGCAATTCGGTTTTTGCGTTGGCCGACAGCCTTGCCGGCCTGATGGACGAGATGCAGGCCGAAGGCGTCGACCCGAAGGCCATCGCAAATCTCGACGTCTCGGACGACTCCGGCCACTGGACCTTTGCGCAGACCCTGATCGGAATCGCTCATGATTATGTCTCCGCCCTGGACGGCGGGCAGGATGCCGAGGCACGTCAGCGCGAGATCGTGGCGCGGTTGATCCGGCAATGGGACACCAACCCGCCCGAAGACCCGATCATCCTCGCCGGCTCGACGGGATCGCGCGGACCGACTGCGATGCTGAAGAAGGCCGTGGCGCGGCTTCCGCAGGGCGCCGTGCTCCTGCCCGGCTTCGACACCGACCTGCCGCCCGATGTCTGGGCGCGCATGTCCGACCCGCTGAAATTCGAGGATCATGCGCAGTTCCGTATTGCCCGGCTCCTGCAGGATTTGGGTATCTCACCGGTGGATATCCCCTGTTGGCAGGATGTTTCACCCGCGAGCCCCGACCGCAACAGGGTGCTGTCACTGGCCCTGCGTCCGGCGCCGGTGACGGATTCGTGGCTGACCGAGGGCGCCAGGCTGGGATGTCTGGTGGAGAGCATGCGCGGCGTCACGCTGCTGGAAGCGCCTTCGCAGCGGGTCGAAGCTCTGGCCATCGCAATGAGATTGCGCAAGGCCGCGGAATCGGGTCAGAGCGCGGCGCTGATCACGCCGGACCGCATGCTCGGACGGCAGGTCGCCGCGGCGCTCGATCGCTGGACCATCGTGCCCGACGACAGCGGCGGGGAGCCCCTGCATCTCACCGCACCGGGACGGTTCCTGCGCCACACCGCGGACCTCTTCTGTCACAAGCTCGACGCGGAACTGCTCCTGACGATATTGAAGCATCCGCTTGCGCAAAGCGGCCTGGCCATGCCCGCGCATGGTCTCTTCACCCAGCGGCTCGAGTTGCAGCTCCGTCGCGACCGCGTGCCGTTTCCGGACGAGGATCGGCTGCTGACCCTCGTGGCGCGCGCGGCGCAGGACCACTCCGACTCCGCGCAGATGCACGATTGGGCAAAATGGCTGTGCCGGGCTTTCGTGGGCCAAACCGAGCCGGGCAAGCGAGATCTGGGCGATTGGCTATCCCGGCACCGGGCTCTGGCAGAGCTCGTTTCGGGCGGCGGTGACGGAGCGGGCGAGCTTTGGCTGAAGCCAGCGGGAGAGGCGGCGTTCCTCGCCTTTGCGGAGCTGGAAGCCAACGCCCACCATGGTGGCGACATGACGGCCACGGAATACGCTCAGCTTCTGTCGTCGGTGCTTTCGCAGGCCGAGGTGGGCGACCGCGACAAGCCCCATCCCGGCATCATGATCTGGGGGACGCTGGAAGCCCGGGTTCAGGGCGCGG
>CBDUFA010000436.1:0-1868 GCA_965366295.1 uncultured Hyphobacterium sp. | reverse complement strand
GGCGGCTGGACATTGCTGGACGCGATGAGCTTTGTCAGCGAAGACCGGCGCCCGACAGCACTGAGCGACGGCGAAGCCGGCTTTGACGGCGTGGTGCGGATCGTGCCGATCTACCCCTATTGCGGTTTCCCGGCACGGGCCTCCGGCCGGATCGGCGCGGGACTGCCGCCTGTGGACATGATCCTGGCCGGGCGCGACATGGTGGCGCCGAATGGCGACTGCATCCGCCTGGCGGAGCAGGCCGAAGCCCACGGTGCCGATATCGCGGTCGAGGTCTGGGAGGGGCTGACTCACGCCTTTGACGATACGGACGCCCCGGCGCTCGATCCACGGATGGAATACAATGCCGAGGCTGCGGCAAGGCTTCGTGCCCGGCTGATCGGCATCCTGGCCCAGGCGCAAGACTGACTTTACCCGGCGGCAATCATCGCCCTGGCGGTGGCGGGCTTCATCCTGCTCCGGCTTTACCGGAGGGGGTTGCTGTCATCGGTTGAAAGGCAGCCGATCGCGGACATGATCGCACGGATCCGGGACTTCACCGAAATTCACTATCCGGACGGCGAAGGGTTGTTTCCGGTGGTGATCCTTTTACATGGCTGCGGCGGTGTGAGGCCCAACATGGCGGTTTATGCCGGGATCGCGAACCGGATGGGCGTGATGGCGCTGGTGCCGGATTCCAATTCGCTACGCGGTATCGGATACGAGGAAGCGCTGGAAACCGTTTGCACCGGGGCGAAGCTGCGGGCGCACGAGCGGGCGGGCGATCTTCACGCCGTGCTCGACCTGGTTCGTCAGGACCCGAAAGCCGATGCCGCGCGGATCGCGATTGCCGGCTGGAGCCATGGCGGCTGGACCGCGCTGGAAGCGCTGGCACTCGACCAGGCCGGTAAACCGCCGGCCTCGCTCGACGGGCTGCCGCCGCACGATCTGGACGGGGTGAGGGCGGTGTTCGCCATGTATCCCTATAGCGGCTTCCCGGCGCGTTCGCGGCGCTGGCCGTGGCGGCCGGACATCCCGGTCGAGAGCTTGCTGGTGCGGGGTGACACGATCTGCAATGACGAGGATTCGGTCGAGGTGTTCAACCGGCAGGTCAAATGGGGTTCGGACGTGAAATGGCGCTATGTCGAGAACGCCACGCACGCCTTCGACGAGCCGGACCATCACCCGACCTCGACCCTGGTCTATGATCCCGAGCGCGCGGAGATCGCGCATGCGGCGTTCCGGGATTTCCTGAAACGCCGCCTGCTGACCGGTCAGGGCTCGGCGGACTGAGCCATTTCCCGCAAGTGCGTCGAGGCGATGGCCAGCTTGGACAGGGTCCAGGCGCCGGTGGTCTCGAGCTCGTCGAGCGCGCTGTCGAAGCGCCCGGCCTCGACGTCGTTCTGGATGCACCAGGCATCGAGCAGATCGTCCGCCCATTCCCGGTTCGGCGCCTCGACCCCGCTCTGCAGCGAGCCGCCGGCCGTGCGGGCAAAGCGCATCATCGACGCTGCAATGGTCTGCTGGCTGGCATAGAGGTCCTCAATCAGGCGGCGTACGGCGAGGCGGTCCCAGTGCAGGTCGGAGGACACCTCCGAGCCCAGCCCGCGCAGCTTGTCGACCGAGAATCGCGCACCGGCCGCGTGATAGACGAAGCCGGCGGATTCCAGCGGCCAGTCCTCGCGCAGGGCCAGGTCGACCACGTCGGATGACGAGGTGAGCGGGCGCAGAACGGCGATGTCATGGGCGAGGTCCTTGGGCGCGCCGGCCTTGACGAAGGCCTCGGTGCGTTCCTCGACATGCTCGCGTTCATAGGTGGAGATGATGTCGATCGCCGTTTCGCGCAGCTTGTCGACACCCGGACGGTAAGCCTCGATCAGCTCGCGGAT
>CBDUFA010000435.1:0-1869 GCA_965366295.1 uncultured Hyphobacterium sp. | reverse complement strand
CTCGGCCAGGCGCGCCAGCGCCAATTGTCCATAGAATGCGGTCGAGTGCTCCGCAGCCTGCTGGTAAAAGGCCTGCGCGTCTTCTTCGCGCCCGAGGGCTTCGGCTGCGCGGCCCTGCCAGTAGCGGCCGCGAGACACGGAAATCGGATAGGACACGCCGTCGGCCAGCCGGGTGAAGTGGGCGAGAGCGTCCTCCGGACGGTTCAGATAACGAAGCGCCAGCCAACCCGCCACAAACTCGGCGTCGGAAAAGTCCGCACCTTCGCTCATGCCGTTGGCGGCGGCCAGCTCGTAGGCCGTGGCATAGTCGCGATCACGGATCAGGTTCAGGATCATCAACCGGCGTTCGAGCCACATATCGTCCAGCGCAACGGCGTCTTCGTGCGAATCGGGCAGCTGGAGCAGCATTTCCAGCGCGCCTTCATCGAGATTGGCGCGGCGGCGCCAACGGGCGCGCTCATAGACAAGGCCGGGATGGTTCGCGAGTTCATTGGGAACCCGCGCAACCGCGGCGTTCACACCGCTCGACCGGCTCGCCAGCGAGATCCGCGCATCCATCAGGTAGCGGTAGCCATTCGACAGCTGGTTTCTCAATTCCCGGGCCGCCGTGCGCTGATCCCGCCAGAGCAGGAAATCGACACGGGCCTCATGGTCGGACTGGGTCAGGATGTCGTCATTCGCCGCGAGTATCTCGCGCTGCCGGTAAAGCCGGAACGTATGATGGCGCCAGGCGTCGCGGATATAGGGCACGGCTTCGGCGAGCCTGCCCTGGTCGCGCAGCGCTTCGCCCAGGGCGATCTTGCCTTCGCCGGAGACCGGTTCACGGCCCTCGAACCAGTTGACGATAAATTCAGATGACAGGCCCGAGGTCGATATCTTGAACTCGGCTTCCGAGCGGATCATCGCGTATTGCGGCCAGCCCTCGAGTTCCTCGAGCGCGAGGTCGAGCTCCATGAAATTCGTGTCTTCATCGGAAGTCGCGATCCGCCACAACAGGATGCGCCGGGCGATCGGATCGGAAATGCGGCGCCGGACATCGCGAACTACACCCCAATCGCCATCCTCGGCTGCTTCCAGCCCGCGTTCGAGCATCAGGAAATCCTGATCATCGAGATATTCAGACGGGTTGGAATATCCGGCGTCCAGCGGCGGGCCGAGATTGTGGCCGAGCGCAGCGGGCGCCGTCATCAGTCCGGCAATCAAGACGAACAACAGAAACGGGATTCTCATGGGACTCATCTTGGCGGCAATCGTGTCGCTATCATGGCGGAAGCCGGGGCGCTGTCCACAGCGGACATGTGCTCTTGGCCAGAATTCCGGCCTTCTATAGGCTGGAAACAAATAACAAAGATTTCAGGCCGAATTTCCATGCTTTCCGGATCCATTACAGCGCTGGTCACCCCATTCAAGAATGATGCCGTTGACGAGGCGGCCTTCCAGGCGCTCGTCGAACGCCAGATCGAGGCTGGCACGCATGGCGTGGTGCCCGTGGGAACGACAGGCGAAAGCCCGACGCTTTCGACCGAGGAAAAAAAACGCGTGATCGCCTTGACGGTCGAAGCGGTCGCCGGACGCGTCCCGGTGATTGCGGGGACCGGCTCCAATAATACGGCGGCATCCGTCGAGATGCACAAATGGGCGAAGTCGGCCGGTGTCGATGCAGCCCTGGTCGTGGCGCCTTATTATAACAAGCCGTCCCAGGAGGGGCTGTTCCGGCATTTCGAGGCGATTGCGCGCAGCGAAGTCGACAAGCGCCACGATGCGATCAAGGCGGTTGCCGACGAGGCGATGGCGAGCGAGGACTACAAGGAAGGCGTTGCGGCGTTCGCGGCCAATCGTGACCCGGTGTTCAAGGGTAAGTAGGCGATG
>CBDUFA010000434.1:0-1877 GCA_965366295.1 uncultured Hyphobacterium sp. | reverse complement strand
CGCCCTGGTCTGGGTGGGGGTGATCATTTTGCTGGGCGGTGGCGAGCACAACGGGATCGGCTATTTCCAGGCACCGGGCAATGACCTCTACTGGCCGCTTGCCATTGGCGGGGCGATCAATTTCGCCTTTTTCGCCGGGGTCACCTTCCATCTCCTGCCGCGCTGGCAGGAGTCCGGTTCGCTGGCCTGGCTGCTGACCGGGGCTGCGGCTTTGATCGCCGGAAATGTGATCGTACAGACCATCGCCCAGCTCGGGATTATTGCCTGGCGCGAGCCCGGCCTGGCGGATGTCGGCCTGTCCCTCCTTGCGCGGGAAAATCTCCACATCGCGATCGTCTTGCCGGTCTGGTGCCTGCTTTATCGCAGTGTCCGGGACTGGCTGACGCGCCGCCGCACCGCAGCGCCGGTGCCCGCGCCATCGGAAAGCCGCATCGCGTTTGGCAGCGATGCCAATCCGGTGATGATCCATCCCGCCGAGATCCGTGCCATCGGGGCGCAGGGCAATTATGCCGAGATTGATCTGGGGACGACGTCCCGGCGTGTACACGGTTCGCTCGCCCGGATGGCGGCAAAGCTGCCGGCAGACCGCTTCGTGCGGATTCACCGCTCCTGGATCGTCAATCTCGATCATGTCGAGCGCATGACCCGCACCAGCGCGCGGGTTGATGGAAAGGATATTCCGGTGGGAGAGCGCTTCGCCGATGCCGCGCTGGCCGCCTGGCGGTCCGCCATTTCCTGAACGAAAAGATAGATGACGCATGGCGATGCGAATGCTCTGCTTGCGGCATGACACACATTGAGTCTTTCCGGATCGGCCGCTGGACGGCCTGTCCCGCCCGCAACCGGCTGCAACGCGGCCGCCGGTCCGTCAGCCTCGAACCGATTGTCATGGATGTCCTGGCCGCCTTGGCAGCGTCCGGCACAGAAACCTTGTCGCGCCGCCAGATCCTCGACCGGGTCTGGCCTGGCGTCCATGTCGTCGATGGCGTGTTGGCGCGGGCCATCTACCAGCTCCGCAAGGCGCTGGGTGAGGATGCCGGCATCGTCGAAACCGTACGCCGCCGTGGCTACCGGCTGACGCAAGCGGTGCAGCCAGTGAATTCCGCCATCCGGCCACAACAGCCACGCGCCAGGCTGCGCGAACTGGCAGCCTTTGCCGCTGTTTTGATCGCCTGCCTGCTGGCGCTGTCCACAAGCCCGCTGGCGGGCCGGCCGGAAACGCCGGCCGAAAGGCTCGTCGCTTCCGCGGTTATTGCCCAACCGGTTGAGACCGCATCCGCCGGACCGGACCTGGTGCCGGTGATGAGCCTGGCCGACGAGCGGGCCCGGAATATTGCGGCCAATCGCGAGGCGCTGCGCCGCGAACGCGAAGCGGTGAGGCCGTCCTGGGACGGTCACCTCACGCATGCCGGCACGCCGCAGCCCGATCCCGCGCCGGAACCGGGCCGCGAATAAGATGATGATTGGATGATGAGCGCTGTGCAGCCCTTGCTGCGCGGTGAAATCATGGTTTCTCGTGCGGGCTCGCATATGCAGTCCCTTCCAGGAGAAACCCATGATCCATCTCGTTCTCGCCGCCGTCCTGCTCCAGGCAGATCCCGCGCCCGCCTGTCATGCAACGGAGGATTTCCGCCTCTCTGTCCCCGACAGCCAATCCGACATTGTCATCGCCGGTGAGCTCCGCCGCGCGGCGCACGGCGCGGATCGTCCGGTCGTCATCATGATCACCGGCAGCGGCGATCATGTCCGCCAGCAGATGATTTCCGGCGTTCCCATGTTCGGCATGATCGCCGATGAGCTGACGGCTGCCGGATACAATGTGGTGATGACCGATCCGCGCGGCTTCGGAGCCTCGACCGTCAACGGCGAAACGCTGG
>CBDUFA010000433.1:0-1887 GCA_965366295.1 uncultured Hyphobacterium sp. | reverse complement strand
GGGCTTCATCTTGCCGAAGCGGTGCGCAATCAGAACGGACAGGCATCCGAATTTCTGCTGGGCGTGTTGCCCGATCCGCTGCAAGGCCCCCTCAGTCATCGAAGGGTGGTGCAGCAGTTCCAGCGCGGTCAGATTATCGCTGGCGCGGACCATGCCGGTAAAGCTGGCCCGGGCACCGGCGCGCGTATCATCGCCA
This sequence comes from uncultured Hyphobacterium sp., assembly GCA_965366295.1. GTDB lineage: Bacteria > Pseudomonadota > Alphaproteobacteria > Caulobacterales > Maricaulaceae > Hyphobacterium. Next base: position 1,691 of record CBDUFA010000433.1, on the reverse strand, counting down.
AGCGAGGCGTTCAGCGCGGCAATATCCAGCGCGTCTCCGGAAAGCAGGATGGTCAGACCGGTCATTATCCGCCCGAGAAGGGTGAGAGGATGGCGATGCGGTCGCCTTCGGCCAGCGCGATGGCGCTGCCTGCCGTGACCAGTTCGTCATTGATCGCCAGCTGCAAATGCGGGTCTTGCAGGCTTTCGCCGCCGGGCAGGGTTTGTACCAGCATGTCGATCAGTTCCCGGGCGTCCGCGGGTGACGCCTCAAGGGTGGCGGTACTGTTGGCATCACGCATCCGGTCCGCAATCGGGCCAAAAAATTCCAGCGACACTTGCATGACTACCCTCCGGTCCGGGCCATGTCGCGATCGACCGCGGCCGCGGCGCCCGGCGACACATCGAATTCATGCCCATGCGGCTTGGTTGCCATGGCCTCGTCCAGCGCCGCATCGATCGCCCCGGGACCGCCTTCGCGGAGGGCGCGGCGCAAATCGATGACGCCATTGCGGCCCAGACAGGTATAGAGCTGGCCAGTGCAGGTGATGCGAACGCGGTTGCAGCTGTCGCAGAAATTCCCGGTGAGCGGCGAGATGAAGCCCAGCCGTCCACCGGTCTCTTCGATGCGGACGTAGCGCGCCGGCCCACCGGTATCGTCCGGCAGAGCGGTCAGCGTCCATTTCTCTTCCAGACGGCGGCGAACATCCCGGAGCGACAGGAACTGGCTGGACCGGTCGGCGCCGATCTCTCCGACCGGCATGACCTCGATCAGGGACACATCATGACCTCGGCCATGCGCCCAGGCGATCAGGTCTTCTAGGTGCGGCTCGTTGACGCCAGCCATGGCGACGGCGTTGATCTTGACGTGCAGGCCGGCTTTGGCCGCGGCGTCGATACCGGCCAGCGCCTGTTCGACATTGCCGTTACGCGTCAGCCGCCGGTAGGTCGCTGGGTCGAGCGTATCGAGTGAAACGTTCAACCGGCGAATACCGGCGTCTGCCAGCCGTTCGGCGTATTTCGGCAGCTGCGTGGCGTTGGTGGTGAGACAAAGCTCGCGCAGTCCGGCGGGGCCGATCCGCGCGCCCAGATTCCCGATCAGCGTGATGACGTCCTTTCGCACCAGCGGCTCGCCGCCCGTCAGCCGGATCTTGGTCACGCCGCGTGCGATGAAGCTGTCACAGAGCTCGGTCAGTTCCTCGAGCGTCAGGAGTTCGGACCTGGGCAGGAATTCCGGCCGCGCTTTCATGCAGTAGACACAGCGCAGATCGCACCGGTCGGTCACCGACAGGCGGAGATAGGTGATCTGCCGGCCGAACCGGTCGATCAGAGGAGGTGCGGGGGCGACCCGCAATTTGCGGTCCATGACGGACTCCTCGCCGAACTGTTCTGCTTGACAAACATCAATTCTGATCGCTTGCCAAGCGACTCGAAGTCGCAGGTCAGTGCATTTTGAGGGCTGTCGTCAATTCCTCAGCCGTATTGAGATTGGCGAAACGCGCTTGCCGGTCATCGGGGAGGGCCAGCCATCTCACCGGCAGAGCGGCCAGCAGCGATCGTATGGAATGTACCTTATCCCGTGGTGGCAGGGACAGTTTGGCAGGAATAAACACAGGCAAGGGATGGTTTTCCCAGGCCCGGCAATGCTCGTCCTGGCCGGACAGCAGGGCCGCCAGATCGGCCGCTCGCAGCAGCGGCATATCGACCGGCAGG
>CBDUFA010000432.1:0-1892 GCA_965366295.1 uncultured Hyphobacterium sp. | reverse complement strand
TGATACGGCCGGGATCCGATGCAGTGTCGACGAAATACCCAGCCGGAGCCCAGACCGTTCCGGCGTCATCAGCATCGAAAATGGTCACCGACAAAACAGAGACCAGCGGCGGCATGGGCAGGCGGAATTGCTGCCCATTTGCTGCAATGCGGCCCGGCATGTCCCAGCAATCGATCGCCTCGCGCCAGGTCCGCGAAATCAGCGCCCGGCCGGTTTCGGCCTCGACTCGCTGGCGGGCCGATGCGATCAATTGCAATATCAGATTGTCCTCGGCCGTATGCCCGACGCGCAGGAAGGCCTTGGCCTCGGCCAGCGCAACGGGCTCGACAGCCGGCGGCGTGACGAGTTGGAGAGTCATTCGAATGTCCTGTTCTATGATTTCCCGAAACGCGGCTTCGACGCCTGAATTGGGTGGTCCTGATGGCTGATCAGGATCGGGATTTCGAATTAGACGGCGAAGAATGGAAAAGGCGGGCCGCGATCGCGCTAATTCTGGCGTTCGTGATCGCGATTCCTCTAGCGGTCTCTATCGGCTTTTTGGTGTTGTTCCTGATTCAGATTTTCGTGGATGTACCCGGGCTTATCTTCCTCGGCCTGCCGTTATTGATCGTCGCATTGTTTTTCATGGATGGCGGCGGCGGAATAATCGTCTCTCCCGTGGAGAATGTGCTGCGCGTTCATCTGTTTAAGCTGGAGCCGACGCACATCACCGACAAACGTCGAAACGAGAAATCCGGCAATTGGAAAGACCGTCGCCATTCATCAGATCGCGTTCAGTCCGGTCTCCGCCAACGCCTTATCGACATGGGTGTCCGCTCGGAAAACGATCCGCCTCCGAAGGACAGGACATGACCGCTCTACCCACCGAGGACGAAGTCCGCGGGGCGCAGGATATGGCCCTGCTCTTTCCGCCGGCGCCCGACATTCGCGCCGTGCTATACCTCGCTTTGCCCACGGCAATGTGTGTCATGGCCGCAGGCTTTGCCTGGGTGAATGAGTGGACAACCATGATGCGGATGGCAGCGGGTTTTGGTTCGCTACTGGTGCTGGCGAACTGGGTCTTTTTCCTTCGCGCAGCGACATCCGAAACCAAACTGCCTGTCGCCCTGCCCGATCACTATGAAGGCTGGTCGGTCCCCATCCGGTTCCAGCCGGAAATCCGATGGCAGGCGATCAAGCTGGCCATCCGGAGTGTCGCCGGACTGGCCATCCTGCTGACAACAATGACGCTGATTGGCGTCGCAACAGAGGGAACCGGGGAGGCGTTGAACATGCTGGCGACAGCGGGTCCGCGCTATGCCCTCGGCCTGCTCGGCGGGGTTTTCATATTCACACCACCGCTGGCCCTCATGCTCAGCCGTTATGGTCTGCACAAAAGCGGCCGACGCGAACGTGATGGTGGTCTGCCTAAATCGCTGATCCGCCGCCGCGAAGCCGCCATCGAGGCCCTGCGCCGGAAATGGCCCGGCGCAGTGCCTCACGAGCCCTAGCTCACACCGAACTTCAACAGCTTGATGGCGTTGAAATCCTGCACGCCGCCGCCAACGCGCTTGGTGGTGTAGAACAGCACATAGGGTTTGGCCGAATAGGGATCGCGCAGCACCTGCACGCCCTGGCGGTCCACCACCAGATAGCCGCGGCGGAAATCGCCGAACGCAATCGCATAGCTGTCCGCGCCAATGTCCGGCATGTCCTCGGCCTCCGTCACCGGATAGCCAAGCAGCGTCGCCTGCCCGCCTTCGCTCAGTGACGGTTGCCAGATGTAGTCGCCATTGGAGTCCTTGAACTTGCGCACCGCCGAGACCGTGCGCCGGTTCATCACGAACCGCCCGTCGGCGCGATAGCCGGGCTTGGGCGCATAGACCAGGTCGATCAGATCATCCGCCGGATCG
>CBDUFA010000431.1:0-1913 GCA_965366295.1 uncultured Hyphobacterium sp. | reverse complement strand
CCAGCCGGCCAGCGTCACCCTGATGCGCCAGGTCGGCGAAGCGCTTGTCGAGGTGCATGGCCAGCATGACGGCCGTGGCCTGCTCGATCCGAAGACCCATCGCGGCCTGCTCGATGCTTTCGCCGCCAATGACGCCGAACGCCGTGCGGTCAACGCTGCCTGGAAAGCGCTCAGCGAAGCGCGTGACCGGCTCGATGCGCTCGAGGAAAGCCGTCGGACCGCGAGCGAACAGGAGGCCTTCCTCCGGCACGCGCTCGAGGAACTGGACGCGCTCGACCCGCGGCAGGGGGAAGAGGGCACACTCGCCGAGGAACGAAAATTCCTGCAGAACGCCGAACAGGCGCTGGCCGAGCTCGACGAGGCCCGCACTGCGCTGGAAGCCGATGGCGGTTTGTCCACGCGTCTCAATGCGGCGCTGCGGGGCATGGAAAAGGTTCGCGGCTCCCTTGGCGAAGGCGAGGAGGGCAGTGCCGGTGCGGCGCGCGCCGCGCTCGATCGCGCGACCGGGGCGCTGGATCGGGCCCTGATCGAGTTCACCGAGGCCGAAGACGCGCTGGCGGATGCCGCCGGCACATTCGAGATTGAGCCGGGCCGCCTGAACGAGGTCGAGGAGCGCCTGTTCGGCCTGAGGGCCGCGGCGCGAAAGCACGATGTAGCGGTCGACGATCTCCCGGGCTTGCGCACCGAACTGGCGGAAAAGCTGGACGCGATCGAGAATGCCGATGATCGCGTGAAGGAAGCCGCCAAGGCCCTGAAAGCGGCCGAGTCCGGTTATGATACCGCCGCCGAAAAACTGACCGCAAGCCGCGTCAAGGCGGGCAAGGCGCTGGCGGAAGCCGTGATGGCGGAGCTGCCCCCGCTGAAACTCGAGAAGGCGCAATTCCGCGTGGCGCTGGACACCGATCCCGAGCGCGCCAGTGCAACCGGCCGCGACCGGGTTGCCTTCGAGGTGATGACCAATCCGGGCACGCCGTTCGGACCGCTCGACAAGATTGCCTCGGGCGGCGAGCTCTCCCGCTTTGCACTGGCCATAAAGGTCAGCCTGTCGGCGGGCGAGGAAGGCCTCACCCTGATTTTCGACGAGGTCGACCAGGGTGTCGGCGGCGCCGTTGCCGCGGCCGTCGGCAAGCGGCTGAAACGCCTGGCCGCCAGCGGACAGACGCTGGTCGTGACCCACTCACCGCAGGTCGCCGCGATGGCCGATCATCACTGGAAGATCGAGAAAACCGAAGACGGCAAGGGCCGGGTCCGGACCACGCTGACGCCCCTGTCCGGGGCTGATCGCCGCGAGGAAATCGCCCGCATGCTGTCGGGCGAAAATGTTACCGATGCCGCCCGTGCCCAGGCCGATGAATTGATGGCCGGCTAGTCGTCCTGCCAGTCATCGGCGAGGATTTCGGCATAGAGCTCGATCCCGTCCCAGAGATTGCCGATCCGCATATTCTCGTTCGGGGCATGCTGGGAATTGTCCGGATTGACGATCGGCACGATAGCGAAGGGTGTCCCGGTCACGTCCTGGATCGGCGCCAGTGGCAGGCTGCCGCCGAGCAAGGGCACCACCCGGACCGGCCGCGCGCTGGCATCGTCCACCAGTCCGACCAGATGGCCGATCAGCGGGTGACTTGCATCCGTGCTCGCTGCTTCATATCCCGCGCTCGACCAATGCACTTCGGCGATGTGCGTGTGTTCCAGCCGCTCCGCGTCGGTGGGTTCCCGGTCCAGCAGCACATAGCCCTGGTCTGCGATATGCGCCATCACCCGCTCACGCAGGCGATCCAACGACATGCCGGGCACGACGCGAAAGCCGATGGCGGCACTGGCGCGGTCGGGCACCGCATTGCGAGTGCCGGGGCCGACTGTCCCGGCATCCAGCCCGAGAATGTTGAGGGCGGGCATCATCACGGCTTCGCCGT
>CBDUFA010000430.1:0-1918 GCA_965366295.1 uncultured Hyphobacterium sp. | reverse complement strand
CTGGCTGGAGATCATCGCCGCCGGCGTATCCTTCAGCGCGATCGCGGCGAGCACCAGCAGCGCCGCCCAGCCCGGTGCCAGCGGGATACGGTCGCGCCAGGCAAACATCACCGCCCCGGTCATGAAGGCGCCGCCAAAGCGCGCCGCGGCAAACAGCGTGCCTTCGCCCATGCCGGTATAGGGCCAGATCGCCTCGAAATCCGACAGTGCGGCCGCGGCCACGAAGACGGCGAGAATGCCCCATTTGCTGCGGAATATCCCGGCAACCGCCAGAAGCCCCGCTGCCAGATAGGCCAGCAACTCATAGCGGATCGTCCACAGCGGCCCGTTCATTTCCTGCAGCGGGTGATCGGCGAACACGCCCGGCAGGCTTGCCATCGGATCGGCCTGGAACACGATCAGCAGCGGGAACAGCCCGGTCTGTGGATCGCTCAGATTAGCGCCGAGCGGCAGCGTGGTGAACAGCGGGCCGGCCACCAGCCACAGGACCAGCATGGCCGCGATCAGTCCGGGAAAGATACGCAGCACGCGCGACAGCGCATAATTCGTCATGTCGCCCGAGCGCATCAGGCTGGCGGCGATCATGTAGCCGGACAGGACGAAGAAGCCGTCGAGCGCGAACTGGACCGAATTGTCGATGAAGACCGGGAAATCGCCATGGATGGGCAGACCCATGGGCAACATGATGGCGTGACCGAGAAGCACCAGCAGAGCGAAGGCGGTGCGGATCGCGGTGAAATTGTTGGACCGGTCTTCGAGACGCCCGTGCGGACCCGCGAACAGGAAAGTGGACCAGTTTGAAACGCGCATCAGGCGCCCTCCGCTTGAACCGGTCCGCCCCTGCAGGATTCGCGCCCGTTGCGCGCCGCTCAGTTCAGCGGGATACGGTCCGTTTCGACACCGTCCGCGGTCCAGGTCAGCGTCTGCCAGACCCATTCATCCTCCACCCGCACAGGGGAGGCGAAGCGCGCGCCCACCGGGGCGCCATCCGGGCCCTCGATCCAGTCGAACCAGGCCAGCCCGTCGAGGATGATGGTGCCATTTTCGCCGGTCCGGGCGGCCGCGAACCCGGCAATCTGCGGGTGCCAGTCATTGTCCAGCGGCGCGGGCGGCTGGCTGGTGCGGAGCGCATGGATGATATTGGTCGGGGCGGTCCAGCTTTCGCCGCCATCGAATGACCGGTCCATCTCGAACCGGAAATCGCCGCCCGGCGCAAACCTGTAGCGGGCGCGTTCGCTAAACGCGCCGCTGGCATCGAAACCGTCGCCATGGGTCGCCAGCTCGCCATCCTGCCAAGCCTGCCCGATATCGGTATATCCGGCATCACCGACCATCGCCCACAGCGTGCGCCCGGCTGACCGGTCTTCATTCCACACCGTCAGCGAGACGCCATGAAAGACCGGCTGGTTGTCCGGGCCCAGCGACCGGTATTCCGCCAGCTCGGCCCGCCCGTCATGAAAACAATACCGGTTGGAGCGGTCATGATTGCCCGCCATCTCCCCCGAAGCGGTCCGCGTCTCGCTCCACGATTCCCAGACGCCTTCGGTACAGGCCTCGGCATAGGGCATGGTTTGCAGGGCGAGGCCGGCCATTATTGATACAATCATCGAAATACTCCCCGAGCTTGGCACGATTTCACCATCGGCCAGGCGCATTCGGCAACAGGCCTGACGCAAATGTGAATGCGGTATCCGGGCTTGCCAGCCGCCAGCCCATCTGACACGGTCGCGCTTATCCAGGGGGTGTCCCGCGAACCGCGCGGGGCTGAGATCTTACCCTTAGCAACCGGATCCGGGTCATGCCGGCGGCGGGATGGAGCCAGGCGCGATGACGCGTGACGAATACGATGAATATTGCCGGTCGCTGCCGCACACCACGCACGTGGTGCAATGGGGCAATGCCTCGGTCTGGAAGATCG
>CBDUFA010000429.1:0-1921 GCA_965366295.1 uncultured Hyphobacterium sp. | reverse complement strand
AGTCGCTGAAAACCGCCGCTGACCAGAAGCGGGCCGATGTCGAGGGCGTCAGCCTCGATGAGGAACTCGCCAACATGACGCTCTACCAGCAATCCTATAATGCCTCGGCCCGCCTGCTGCAGACGGCCAAGGAACTCACCGAAACCCTGCTCAACCTGATCTAGGGACGTCGCCATGACCCGCATCGCCACTGCTGCCGCTGCCCAGACCGCCCTTCTCGACCTGATGAAGGCGCAGCGCACCGTGTTCGAGACCCAGCAGCAGCTGACCACCGGCAAGCTGGCCCCGGACCTCAAGGGAGCTGGCCATCGCGCCGAGTCGATCTCCGCCGCCTATGGCGCGCGCGACCGGGCGGAGGGCTACAAGTTTGCCGCCGAGCGGGTTGCCAACAAGATGGACATCACGGCCTCGGCGCTCGACAAGCTGGCCGAGTCCGCCACCGATCTGCGGGTCGCGATGACCACGATCGACGGCACCTACATCATGAATACGGCGCGCGAGGCATTCGAGAAGGCCCGCAGCGCGCTCTCCACCCAATATGCCGGTGGCTACATCTTTGGCGGCACGCGCACCGACATCAATCCGATCCAGGCCGACAGCCTCGACGATCTCGTGGCGGCCGCCGACATCAACGACGTCTTTGCCAATTCCAACCGCCGCCCGGTCGCCAAGCTGGACGATCAGCTGACGCTGGAAGTCGGCGTGCTGGCCGATGAGGCGGGCCGTGACCTGATGGCGGCCTTCAAGCGGCTCGCGGAATTCGATGCCGGACCCGACGGACCCTTCGACGGCCCGCTGACCGAAGCCCAGCAGAGCTATTTGCAGGGCGAGATCGCCAATGTGCTCACCGCCTTCGACCGCATGAATGATCTGGTTGGCGAGAATGGCGCCCAACAATCGCGGGTCGAATCGATGATCGGAAACCAGAAGCAGAAGGCGGATTACCTTTCCAATCTGATCGGCGATCTCGAGGATGCCGACATGGCCAAGGCCGCCACCCGCTTCCAGCAGGCCCAGACCGCGGTCGACGTGGCCGCCCAGACCTTCTCCACGCTCAGCCAGGTGTCCCTGCTGCCCTTCCTGAGATAGGCGCTCAACTGCGCTTCACGACATCGTGGATACCGGAAGACCGGCGTTCGCCTATACCGGCACGACACGCGTTTTCCGGAGGTTTTGTCATGCGCCTGCTCTTGTCCCTTGTATTCATCCTTGTTGCCGGTGCGGCGCACGCACAGTCCGACGAGACCGATGCGCACGCCGGTGCACGGGACTTTTTCGCGCACATGGCGTTTCTCGAAGGTGACTGGCAGCTGGAAAACTTCCTGATGACCGGTCCCGGCCAGAGCACGACCAAGTCCTTCAGCGTCAGCACGGAACGGGTTTTCGACGGACTCGGATTGATGTCGAACTGGACCGACAACGAGACCGGCGACTGGATCGGCGCGGTCATCACGACCTTTGATGCCGGCAGCAATACCTATTCCGTGCGCTTCTTCGATGGCCGCGCCAATCGCTGGACGCAATCCGATCAGACGCTCACGCTGACCGATACCGGCTTCGAGGCTGCCTTTTCCGGCGAGGATGCGCATGGCCCGTTCGACTCCCGCACCCGGATGGAGCGCGTTTCGGCCGATCATTACCGGCAGACGATCGAGCGCCGTTATCCCGGCACTGACTGGTTCGTGACCGATTCCATCGAGGCGCACCGGGACTGACCCTTCCGTTCCGCGCGCTTTTCGCCTATATCCGCGCTCCCTTTAACGACTGCTTCGGGCCTTGACCCCGTGGGAGAGCGTGATGACGACGACAAATACGCGCGCTGGCGACAGCCGCGCCGACACCCTCATTCGTGAATTCGGCCTTGATGGCGATATACTCGGTCTCGGCGGCAACCCGGCCGATCACCGTGTCGTGGTGGCCA
>CBDUFA010000428.1:0-1927 GCA_965366295.1 uncultured Hyphobacterium sp. | reverse complement strand
ATACGGCGCGATCACTTTCAGGCCCGGCACCTGGGCATACCAAGCAGAATAGTCCTGGCTGTGCTGGGCACCGACGCGGCTGGCCGCCCCATTGGGACCGCGGAACACGATGGGACAACCCATCTGGCCACCGGACATGTAAAGCGTCTTGGCCGCGGAGTTGATGATGTGGTCGATCGCCTGCATGGCGAAGTTGAAGGTCATGAACTCGACAATGGGCTTGAGCCCGCCAAAAGCCGCGCCAACACCGAGGCCGGCAAAGCCATGCTCGGTGATCGGCGTATCGACCACCCGTCGGGAGCCGAATTCCTGCAGCAAATTGCGGGTGACCTTGTAGGCGCCCTGGTATTCGGCGACCTCTTCACCCATGACAAAGACTTTTTCGTCGGCGCGCATTTCCTCCGCCATGGCATCACGCAGCGCGTCGCGCACGGTGGTGGGCACCATGTCTGTGCCATCGGGGATTTCGGGATCGCTGGCCGCGGGCCGGGCGTGCTGTGCGGGCGCAGGTGTTGTATCGCCGCTCGCCTCGTCGCCAGAGTCATCATCGGTATCGTCATCGCCGGATGACACGTCCGGTCCACCCTCCGGCGAATAATTCTCCAGGTCGCCCGAGTCCTCGCCATCCTCGAGCAGCAGCGCGATCGGCTGATTGACTTTCACGCCCTCGGTGCCTTCCTCGACCAGGAGCTTGCCGACAATGCCTTCTTCCACGGCCTCGACTTCCATGGTGGCCTTGTCGGTCTCGATCTCGGCAATGACATCGCCGGACGACACGCTATCGCCTTCCTTGACGAGCCATTTCGCAAGATTGCCCTCTTCCATGGTGGGCGAGAGCGCCGGCATCAGAACTTCAATCGGCATCAGGCTACTTCCTTCTTGAAGGCCAGGGCGTGGTCACGCATGCGCGTGGCAAACTCGATATAGGTGTTCATGGGACGGATCAGGACTTCCAGCCGGACCATGCGGCCATCCTCGCCCAGCGTGATCTTGTCGATCCCGACGAGGTCCTTGCCAGCCACCGAGCCGGTGAATTCCAGGATGATCCCGTTCTCCTTCACCCATTCCTCGCGGTAGGCGAAGCCGTCAATCGTATCGATGACGCCTTGCAGGATATGAATCAGATAGGCCTTGTCGGTCGTCGGCTTCCAGACCACGGGTGAATGCAGTTCGCAGCCGTCAGCGATGATCTCGTCCATCAGCGAAGCATCGCGCTTTTCGACCGCCGCATGCCATTTGGTGAGGAAGCCGGCGGGGGTCATCAGCTTTCCACCAGCACGTCGGTCCAGAGCTCGGACGGATCCGGCTCCGGGCTTTCCTTGGCGAACTCGGCCGAGGCATTGACGATCGCCTTCACGTCCTTGTCGATCTTCTTGAGATCGTCCTCGCTGGCGTATTTCGCGTCCATCAGCCGCTTCTTCGCGCCCTCGATCGGGTCGTGGTGCGAACGGATGTCGTCAACTTCTTCCCGCGTGCGGTATTTTGCCGGGTCCGACATGGAGTGGCCACGGTATCGGTAGGTCTTCATTTCGAGGATGAACGGCCCCTTCCCGTCCGCGCAATGCTTGCGCGCGCGGGCGGCGGCCTCGCGAACGGCAATCACATCCATGCCGTCGACTTCCTCACCCGGGATGCCGAAAGAGGCACCGCGTTTGTGCAAATGGGTTTCCGAAGAGGCGCGCTTTACCGAGGTGCCCATGGCGTACTGGTTGTTCTCGATGATGTAGATTACCGGGAGACTCCAGAGCTTCGCCATGTTGAAGCTTTCATAGACCTGGCCCTGGTTGGCCGCGCCATCACCGAAATAAGTGGCGCAGACCTTCTTGTTGTCCTTGTAGAGATCGGCGAAGGCCAGCCCGGTCCCGATCGAGACTTGCGCGCCGACAATGCCGTGACCGCCGAAGAATTGCTTCTCGCGGCTGAACAT
>CBDUFA010000427.1:0-1928 GCA_965366295.1 uncultured Hyphobacterium sp. | reverse complement strand
CACGACCTGCGCACGCCGCTGACCTCGATCCGCTCCTTCGCCGAAATCCTCAGCGACGACCCGGAAATCGATGTCGACCAGCGCGGCGAGTTTCTCGGCGTCATCAACACGGAATGCCAGCGCCTGGTGCGCATGATCAACGACCTGCTCGACTTCGCCAAGATCGAGGCCGGGCGTATGGAATGGCACATCACCGAGGTCGACCCGGCCGCGCTGCTGAAGTCCGCGGTTGCGTCGCTCAAGCCGATGTTCGCCGAGAAACATGCCGCGCTCGAGCTGACGCTACCGACTCAAGTCACGCCGGTCACCGGCGACGTTGACCGGCTCACCCAGGTGGTCATCAACCTGCTGTCGAACGCCTGGAAATTCGCACCGGAGCACACCGGCCGCGTGGATGTGCGCCTCGAGTGCGGTCCGACGGAAGCGACCATCAGCGTCACAGACAACGGACCCGGCATTCCACCGGACAAGCACAACGAGGTTTTCGAAGAATTCCGCCAGGTCCTCGACGCCAGCGGCGCGGCCCCACCGGGCACCGGCCTTGGACTGGCGATCTGCCGGCGCATGGTCGAGCATCTCGGCGGGCGTATCTGGGTGGAGAGTGAACCGCCCGATGGCGCGACATTTCGATTTACCGTGCCGAACTGCGCGCCGGCGACCGTCGGGGAAGCGTAGCGCCGCCGCGGCGCACGCATTGCAACCTGGAAACCGGAGTTGGACGCGCCAATGTGTGCGGCTGGCGGGTCGTCTGACAAGGCGCAAGGCGCACGCAGGAGCGGCCAACCGAAGTTGACCGCTTGTCGGTGTTGGGACTTCCAGGTTCAATCACATCGATCCGCCGACCACGCGCGCCTCATTAAATGAGCAATGAAGGCAGCGACGGCTCCGCTGTGGTTGGCGCAAGCTCGTCGGCCCTGACCTAATAGCGGTGATTCGGCTCTTCGGGTGATCGGATGCTGGTGTTCGACATGGCGCGCTCCTGACAATCAACCGCTCGGTCAATGTCCCACAACTGTGCTGTCGAGCGCAGCTGCGTTTTGGAGGGCAGACCGGATTAGCGAAAGAGACGGTGTTACTGCAGGCTGAACGGGCGCCGTCCATACGTAGGGGTTCTGGATCAGAATTGACTCGTGGCTATACTGAGGATCATCGAAGTCGATTCGGGTCCAACGTGAAGTTGACCGTTGCAAAGGCGCTCTGCCATGAACATGTCCTCGAACCTGTCCGCCCAAATTCTGGATACCGCGCTTAAGCTCGCCGAAAACCAGTCCTGGGAGACGATTCGGCTGTATGAAATTGCGCAGGAAATGGGCATCAGCCTGAACGATGTCCGCGCGCACTATGCCGAGAAGGAGGATTTGATCGACGCGTGGTTCGACCGTGCCGACCAGTGGATGCTGCAGCAGGCTGCGACCCCGGAGATTCGGGCGCTCGGCCCCCATGAGCGTCTCGAGGCGGTGATGATGAGCTGGATGGAGGCCCTTGCGGCGCACCGCAAGACCACCCGGGAGATGATATTGGGGCGACTCGAGCCGGGCCATGTGCATATCCAGTGGGCGGGGCTGATGCGCGTCAGCCGCACCGTGCAATGGATGCGCGAGGCCGCCCGGCGCAATGCCAGCCATGTGAATCGCGCGCTCGAAGAGACGCTGCTCACCAGCATCTATCTGCTGACATTCGGCCGTTGGCTGACGGACAACTCCGAGCATTCCGAACAGACGCGCCGCCAACTGCGCAGCCTGCTCGGCAACGCGCAACCGTTGTTGCGATTCACCGAAGGTGCCCGGGACGACGCCGGGCCGCAGCCGGCCAGCCACGAGGTAGAACGGGGGAATACCGGGCGAGATCACTGATGGACCTCGTCACCCACGGACTGCTCGGTGCGGTGGCGGTTCAGGCCACCTTCCGTCAAAGACCGAACAGCCCGG
>CBDUFA010000426.1:0-1944 GCA_965366295.1 uncultured Hyphobacterium sp. | reverse complement strand
CGATCATCCACGCCGACACCGACACGCGCCGCGCCCTGCATTTCGGCTATAGCGACCGGGTCCGGCTCTATCTCAATGGCGAGCTGGTCTATGCCGCCAATAATGGCTGGCAATCGCGCGACTGGGATTTCTATGGCCGGATCGGCCTGTTCGACACGGCCGGGCTGGCGCTGCGCGAAGGCGAGAACGAGCTGATCGCGGTGGTTTCCGAGACCTTTGGCGGCTGGGGCTTCATGGCCGATCTGCCGGACCGGGCCGGGCTCTCGATCGACTAGAAGATCATCCGCTGGCCGCTATTCCTTGAGCCCAGAGTGGCCGGAAGCGGGTGTAGAAAGGGCGTCCCCCACGGGCGCCCTTTCGCTTGTCTAGGCGCCTTGCGGAGCCGGGCCGCCGGACGATTCCGGACCCTTGTCGTCGGCTTCGTCCTCGTCGGTCACGGGCACGGAACCGGTCGGGGTGTCGTCCTTTGAAGGCGGCTCGTCGGACGGGCGGTCCGGCGGGTTGCCCTTGAGCAGCTCGGTGATTTCCGAACCGGTCAGCGTCTCGTATTCGAGCAGACCTTCGGACAGCGTCTCCCAGTCTTTCCGGTACTTGGTCAGGATGGAGCGGGCCTCGTCCATGCCGGTCTGGACCAGCTTTTTCACCTCTTCCTCGATCTTGCGGGCGGTATCGCTCGAGATCGACTTGGACTGGACCAGTTGCTGGCCGAGGAAGACCTCGCCCTGGTCGTCACCATAATCCACCGGACCGAGATCTTCCGAGAAGCCCCAGCGCGTCACCATGGCGCGCGCCAGGCGGGTCGCCTGCTGGATGTCGGAAGCGGCACCGGAGGTGACCTTTTCCTTGCCGAACTTCATCTCCTCGGCGACGCGGCCACCCATCATGATGGCGAGGCGCGAAGTCATCTCCTCATGCGTCATGGACAGCTTGTCGCCTTCCGGCAGCTGCATGACCATGCCGAGCGCCCGGCCGCGCGGGATGATGGTCGCCTTGTGGACCGGGTCGGCCGCCGGCACGTTGAGCGCGACGATGGCATGACCGGATTCGTGATAGGCGGTGAGTTCCTTTTCCTTGTCGGTCATCACCATGGAGCGGCGCTCCGGCCCCATCATCACCTTGTCCTTGGCGTCCTCGAACTCGGACATGGAAACCAGGCGCTTGTTGCGGCGGGCGGCCAGCAGCGCGGCCTCGTTCACGAGGTTGGCGAGATCGGCGCCGGAGAAACCCGGCGTGCCACGGGCAATGACCTTGGGATCGACATTGTCGGCGATCGGCACATTGCGCATGTGCACTTTCAGGATCTTCTCGCGGCCGATGATGTCCGGGTTCGGCACCACGACCTGGCGGTCGAAACGACCGGGACGCAGGAGCGCCGGGTCGAGCACGTCGGGCCGGTTGGTCGCGGCAATCAGGATGATCCCCTCATTGGCTTCGAAACCGTCCATCTCGACCAGCAGCTGGTTGAGTGTCTGTTCGCGCTCGTCATTGCCGCCGCCGAGCCCGGCACCGCGCGAGCGGCCCACGGCATCGATCTCGTCAATGAAGATGATGCAGGGTGCGTTCTTCTTGGCCTGTTCGAACATGTCGCGGACGCGGGATGCGCCCACGCCGACGAACATTTCCACGAAGTCCGAACCGGAGATCGTGAAGAAGGGCACATTGGCTTCGCCAGCCACGGCGCGCGCGGTGAGCGTCTTACCGGTGCCCGGCGGGCCGATCAGCAGCGCGCCTTTCGGGATCTTGCCGCCGAGGCGCTGGAATTTGGACGGGTCCTTGAGGAATTCGACGATTTCCTGGAGCTCTTCCTTGGCCTCGTCGATACCGGCGACATCGTCAAAGGTGACGCGGCCCTGCTTCTCGGTCAGAAGGCGCGCCTTCGACTTTCCGAAGCCCATGGCGCCGCCCCGGCCACCGCCCTGCATCTGGCGCATGAAATAGATCCAC
>CBDUFA010000425.1:0-1944 GCA_965366295.1 uncultured Hyphobacterium sp. | reverse complement strand
CGGGGCATCGGCGCGACTATGGATCGGGCGTTGTTTACCAGGATTATTTTGCTTCGGACGCGTTGATGTTCCCGGCGTTTCTGGCCGACGACAGCCTAGCGCAGAAGGATTACGTTTTCGGCGTGCGGTTGCCCGGCGGGCGCCAGTTGAGGATGTTGGAAATGTAGACATCGGTCTCCGGGTCGTGTCCGGAGGCCCGGATCATCCGGTCCAGCAATTGCCCGGACCGGCCGACAAAGGGCTTGCCCTGTTCATCCTCGTCGCGGCCCGGGGCTTCGCCGACGATCATGACCGGGGCTTCCGGATTGCCCCGGGAAAAGACGGTGTTGCGCGCAGTCTTCTTCAGGATACAGCCGTCAAAGCCCTCGATCGCGGCTTGCAGCGCCTCGAGGGTTTCGGCCTTTGCGACCGCCTTGCGGGCATCCTCGGGATCGCCATCGGCCATGCCGAAACCGGCGGCCTGCGCGGCTTGCGGCGTGGCGACGGAGGTTTGCGCCCTGGCCCGGTCCTGCAGCGGATCGCGCGGCGCGGCGGACGGCGCGCGCTCCGGCTTCAGCCGGGCCTTCGCGGGGGGCAGCGGCTCGGCCTCGATGCCCATATCCTCCCACCAGAGGGTGAGGGCCTTGAGGGCTTCGGCGCGGGGTTCGGTGGCGGTCATGCGGGCCAGTCTGCCTTCGGGTGGATCGGGCGGGCAATGCGCCCTAGCTGAATATGAACAGCTAAGCTAAGACAGGTTCCAGATAAAGCGAAACACTGCGGGGCAAGGAGCAGCTTCAACATGGCAGACGATATCCAGCGCGAGTCCATGGAATATGACGTCATCATCGTGGGCGCCGGTCCGGCCGGCCTGGCCGCCTCGATCCGCCTGAAACAGATGGCCGCCGAGGCCGGAAACGAGATTTCCGTCGCGGTGCTGGAAAAAGGCGCCGAGGTCGGCGCGCATATCCTGTCGGGCGTGGTGGTCGATCCCAAGGCGCTGAACGAATTGCTGCCGGACTGGAAGGATCAGGGCTGTCCGCTTGAGACCGAGGTTAAGGACGACATCTTCCTCGCCCTGTCGGAAACCGGTGGCTTCCGTTTCCCGAACTTCGCCTTCCCGCCCTTCATGTCCAATCATGGCTGTTACACCGGCTCGCTCGGCGCGGTCTGCAAATGGCTCGGCGAGCAGGCCGAGGCACTGGGCGTGGAAATCTATCCCGGCTTCCCGGCCGCCGACTTCATCGAGGAAGACGGTGTCATCAAGGGCGTGATCACCGGCGATTTCGGTGTCGCACGCGACGGGCATCACAAGGATGGCTACCAGCCGGGCATGGAGCTGCGCGGCAAGTACACGCTGATCGGCGAGGGTGCGCGCGGCTCGGTCGCCAAGAAGCTGATCAAGCGCTTCGGTCTCAGCGATGGCAAGGACCCGCAGAAATTCGGCATCGGCCTGAAAGAGCTGTGGCGCGTGAAGCCGGAAAAACACAAGCCGGGTACGGTGCAGCACACGATGGGCTGGCCACTGGACAACCAGACCGGCGGCGGTTCCTTCCTCTACCATTGGGGCGACAATCTCGTCTCGGTCGGCTTTGTCGTGCACCTGAACTACCGGAATCCGTGGATCTCGCCGTTCGAGGAATTCCAGCGGATGAAGACGCACCCGAAAATCCGTGACCTGTTCGAAGGTGCCGAGCGTTTGGAATATGGCGCGCGTGCGATCACCGAAGGCGGATTCCAGTCGGTGCCGAAGCTGGCCTTCCCGGGCGGCGCGCTGATCGGCTGTTCGGCCGGCTTCGTGAATGTGCCGCGCATCAAGGGCAGCCATAACGCGATGAAGACCGGCATGCTGGCCGCCGAGAGCGTGTTTGCCGCGCTGGCCGATGGCCGTGAGGGCGACGAGCTTGCCGAATACCAGCAGGCCTACGAGACATCCTGGGTCGCCAAGGACCTCAAACTGGTCCGCAA
>CBDUFA010000424.1:0-1960 GCA_965366295.1 uncultured Hyphobacterium sp. | reverse complement strand
CTAGATTTGCGCAACTGGGATTTTGAAAATAAGGGACCGGCGGCACTTTCCGGGCTGGGCGGGCCGACCTTCCTCGCGCAAATGGCGGTCCTGGCGGCGGCGTTTTCCTATGCGCTGAATGCCATCCTGACCCGCCGGGCCCCGAAAACCGACCCGGTCGTGCTGAGCGCCGGCGCGCTGAGCTGTTCCTCGATCTGGGGGGCGCCCTTCGGCATCTGGATACTGGCCACCCATGATCTGCCCGCCTCGGCTGGCGGATGGAGCGCGCTTGTCTGGCTCAGCGTCGTGCCCACCGCGCTTGCCACTGTCCTTTATATCGGCCTGATCGGCCGCGCCGGGGCCGGCTTCATGTCGACGGTGAACTACCTCGTGCCGATCGTGGCGCTTTTTACCGGCCTCGCCTTTGGCGAACATGTCGGCTGGAACGCCTATGCGGGCCTGGTCGTGATCCTCTCCGGTATCGCACTGGCGCGGCGGCGGGCGACGCTGCGCTAGCGTTTCGGGGGCGTCCAGTCTTCGGGCTCGACATTGCGCCGGTGCAGCCGGAGCACCAGGCCGGCCACGACGCCGACCGCGATCGCCACTGTCAGATCGACCGTCACCGTCAGCGTGAATGTCAGGATCACGAGGAAGAGGTCGGATTTGCGACCCCGGATATAGCCCATCCATGTGTGCGGTTCGGACATGTTCCAGGCCGTGAGCATCAACAGGGCGGCAAGTGCCGGCATGGCGAGATAGCCGATCAGCGGTGCTGCCAGCAGCGTGACAACAAGAATGGTGAGTGCATGGACGATGCCGGCGACGGGCGTGCGTCCGCCGGCCTGCACATTGGTGGCGGTACGGGCGATAGCACCGGTGGCCGGCAATCCCCCGAACAGGGCCGAGCCGATATTGGCAAATCCCTGTGCGGCGAGCTCCGCGGCGGGCCGGTGGCGGCCGCCAATCATCCGGTCGGCGACAATCGCCGACAGGAGCGATTCCACGCCGGCGAGGACTGCGATCACCAGGGCTGATGGCAATAATTCCACGATCCGGTCGAGGCTGATCTCCGGCAGGGCCGGCACCGGCAGACGGCCGGACACTTCGCCAAAGCGCGATGCGATGGTGTCGATATCGAGCGCCAGCCACCAGACCAGGCCGGATGCGAGGATCATCGCCACGATCAGTCCCGGCAGGCGTGGCGAGAGGCGGCGCGCACCGATGATCAGGACCATCGCCCCCAGCGCCAGCCCCACGCTCACCGGCGACAAGGTCTCGCGGGCGCTCCAGAGCGCGGAAACCGTCTCGAAGAAACCGGCCGGGACCGTGCCGAGATCGAGGCCGAGAAAATCCTTCAACTGGCTTAGCGCAATCAGCAGGCCGATGCCGATGGTGAAGCCGTTTATGACGGCTTCGGGGACATAGGCCACGAGTTTGCCGACGCGCAGATAGCCGGCGATGACGAGGATGGCCCCGGCCATCAGCGTGGCGAGGACGAGGCCGTCATAGCCATGGTCCTGGATGACGGCGAAGACCACCACGATGAAGGCACCGGTCGGACCGCCGATCTGGACCCGGCTGCCGCCAAGCGCGGAAATCAGCAGGCCGCCGATAATCGCGGTCACGAGACCGGTTTCCGGAGGCGCGCCCGATGCGATCGCAATGGCGAGGCTGAGCGGAATGGCGACCATGGCGACGGTCAGGCCCGCCGCGGAATCACGCAGCAGATCTGCAAGCGAGTAGTCCTGCAATGTGGTCAGGATTTTCGGCTTCACGACATTGCCCTGCCCGTTCTAGCGCCTGACCACCCAGGCATGATCGACCGGGCCGTGACCGGATCCGAATCCGGGTGCCCGGCGGATCGCCTCGGCCAGGTAGCGGCCGGCGGCCTCGATAGAATCCGGCAATGTCCGTCCTTTCGCAAGCCCCGCCGCGATGGCCGATGCCAGCGTGCACCCCGTACCGTGCGTGTTGCGCGTGT
>CBDUFA010000423.1:0-1974 GCA_965366295.1 uncultured Hyphobacterium sp. | reverse complement strand
CATCCACCTGCCGGTCGATGCCGCCGATGTGCTGGTGACCAATCCGGAAGTGGCCGACGCCGTGATCCGCACACCGCGCCGGGCTTATCTGCTGGGCCAGGCGATTGGCCAGACCAATGCGTTTTTCTTCGACGCCGATGGCGAGCTGATCCTCGATCTCGATATCCGCGTGGAGCGTGACATGCGCGCCCTGCAAGAAGCGATCGACCGCTATCTGCCGGATGGCCGGGTCAGCGCCGAGGCCATGAATGACAATATCGTTCTGTCCGGCTCGGTGCGCAGTGCTGCCGATGCCGATGTCGCGCTGCGCCTCGCCCAGCGTTGGACCGACGACCCGGAAAACGTCCTGTCGATGATCGCCGTCGAGGGCCGGGACCAGGTGATGTTGTCGGTCCGTATCGTGGAGATGCAGCGCACCATCGTCCGCCAGCTCGGGATCAATCTCTCGGCGGCGGGCCAGATCGACGATGTCGCCTTCAACGTGGCGACCGAGCAGGAATTCTCGCTGGTCGGCCGCGCCCTCAGCGGCGTCAGCGGCCAGTTCAACTACACCAATACCGGTGGCGGTGACATCAATACGGCCGGCGCGCTGATCCAGGCGCTGGAACGGGTCGGACTGGTGCGCACGCTGGCGGAACCGAACCTGACCGCGATCTCCGGCGAGTCCGCGAATTTCCTGGCTGGCGGGGGTGAATTCCCGGTGCCGGTCGGCCGCGACCGCGACGGCAATATCATCGTCGAATACAGGCAGTTCGGTGTCGGGCTCGGTTTCACGCCGATCGTGATGTCGGAAGGCCGCATCTCGCTTCGGATCTCGACGGAAGTCTCCAATCTGACCAGCCAGGGCGCGCTTGATCTCGGCACCCAGCAGGTCACGGACGACCAGGGCAATGTCATCGGCACCGTGCCGGGCCTCACCATTCCGGCGCTGAACGTGACACGCGCCGAGACCACGGTGGAATTGCCCTCGGGTGGCAGCCTCGTGCTCGCCGGCCTGATCCAGGAGGAGACGCGCCAGAATCTCGACGGTGTGCCGGGCGTACAGAATTTGCCCGTGCTGGGTGCGCTGTTCCGCAGCCGCGATTTCGAGAACCAGGAGACCGAGCTGGTCGTCATCGTGACACCTTACCTGGTGGACCCGATCAACCAGAACGAGGCGGCCACCCCGGCTGACGGCTTCCGCAATGTGAGTGAGCTGGAGACCCTGTTCCTCGGCAATATCAACCGCGCCTATGCCGTGCCGGGTGCCCGTACCGAGGGCCGTTCCTGGTCCGGTCCGGTCGGCTTCCTGCTGGATTAAGGGGAGAGCAAGACAATGAAAATCTTCCGGATTTTACCACTCCTCGCGCCCGCTGTCCTGATCACGGCCTGTGCCAGCCCGCAGAATTCCACGACGCTGCTCGGCCTGCCGGAAGCGCGCGCCGTGCAGGAAACCGCCCGCATGGACCTGCTGGTCGATGCCGAGGCCGATGGCGTGCTGTGGTCGCAAATGGGTGCTTTCCAGGTCTTCGTCGATCACTACAAGTCGAATGGTCATGGCCCGATCGTGCTGTCCTGGCCGCAAGGTGGCAGCGAGGATGCCGCCGCGCAGGGTGCTGTGTCCGAAGTGCGCGCCTTTCTCGATGCACAGGGCGTTTCCGCCCGCTTCACCGAGGAAGGACCGTATGATGCGTCCGGCATGGGCAATGCGCCGGTGATCGTGAGCTACCGCCATTATGTTGCCGAGCTGCCGGCCGAATGCGATGGCCGCCGCTGGGACGATCTGATGCGCGAGCGGGACAATCAGAGCTATTCCGGCTTTGGCTGTTTCATGGCCCAGAACCGTGCCGCGATGGTGGGCGATCCCTACCACCTGGTAGGACCGACCGATTCCGCGCCGCCCGATGGCGAGCGCCGCCAGACCGTGCTGGACACTTATCGCCGGGGCGAACCCACAAGCACGCAACGCCGCGATGATGAAAGCGGCGCTGTCTC
>CBDUFA010000422.1:0-1997 GCA_965366295.1 uncultured Hyphobacterium sp. | reverse complement strand
GACCGTTTTCATCGACCGGGTAATAGAAGGTCTTGGTGATGACAGTGCCGACCGGGAAGTCCAGCACTTCGCCCTCACGGTAGCGGGCGCTTTCGCCCTCCGGCATCCAGATCGTGCGCAGCTTGCCCGCATGGTCGGTGAATAGCGGCGTGTTCAGGTCATACGGTTCAACGCCCGCCGACAGGACCAGCTCGCCATTGACCGCCGAGACCATGCCCCATTCCGAGAGCCGGTCAGGCCGGCCGTCGGCGTGGAACACCGGCGTGGCCGCCTCGTTGCCGCAGGCGGCCAGCAGGACAGCGGAGACAAGAACAAGCGGGCGCATCAGAAGGGCAGGGTGATCTCCGGCAGACGCTCATGCAGGCAGGCCGTGTCCTCGACCATGGCCGGGTCGGAATAATCGTTCGGCCCGTCCACATTCAGCATCTGTGCGTCACCATTATCGAGGCAGATCCGGTAGATGTCCGGCATCTCCCCGTCGACCAGCAATTCCGGGTTCTGGAAGCCGTCCCAGAGCACGTCCGGGATATTCCCGTTCAGGCCGAACATCAGGACGCGCAAGGCTTGCAGCTCGACATTATCGGGATTTCCCCCGCCTTCACCGAGCGTGTTTCCGGCGATCCAGATGGTCTCCGGATAGGGATCGAAATCTTCCTGCACACTGACATCGGAATAGCCCGTCGAATAGACCGAGGAGATGATGATATTCGCCGTGCGGTGATCGCGGATATCATTGTTGAAGATCTCGACCCGGTCATTCGAGTTGATCACGATGCCGGAACCGGCCGGCACGCTCGCGACCGGCGTGCCGGGATGGCCGAAATTGCCGGTATTGTTGTCGAAGACCTGGTTGTCATAGACGCGCGTCGAATGACCCGGCTGCGGCAGGTTCGGCATGTTGAACACCAGGATGCCGCCCGTATTGTTGGTCGCCACATTGCCGTAGACATCGGCGCCGATCGTGTTCTCGATCTCGATCCCGGCGACATTGTATTCGGCGCGGCTGTTGCGGACGATGACATTGCGCGACTGGCCGACATAGATGCCGGCATCGGACGCACCGATCGCCACCGCGTCCTCGATCAGCGTGTTGACCGTCTGCACCGGGTAGATGCCATAGGCGCCATTGTCGGTGTCGGGGCCATTGGTCCACTCCGTGCGCACCCGCCGGATTATGATGTTCTCGCCCTCATTGACCTTCAGCGCGTCGCCGCGCGTGTCCTCGATGGCAAGGTCCTCGATGGTGAAATCGCTGGCCGTCACGAGCAGGCCTTCGGCGCCCGAGGTCTGGTTGGCAAAGGACAAGACGGTTTCATCCATGCCCGCCCCGCGGATGGTGACACCATCCACCGTGAGCGAAAGCGAACGGTCAAAGGAAAAAACGCCGGCAGGAATCTCGATCACATCGCCCGGCTGGGCATCGATCAGCTGTTCCATCAGAACGGTCTGGTAATCCGTATCGGCGCCCGAAATGTCGCGGCCTTCATTGCCGCCGCCGCAAGCGGCGAGACTGAGCGCGGCACCTGCTGCCACCAGGACATGGATAAAGGTCTTTTTCACGTACGCCTCCCCTGAACGCCGTTCACTTTGCTGACACTAGCAGGCGGTGGGCAGGCGTCCAGAGGATTGCGTCAGCCGATGGCCGCGTGGACGCGCTGCTCGATCCGGTCGACGGGCTCATGCGTGATGTCGAGGGCAAAACTTTCCAGCAATCGTTCCGCCAGTTCCGGGCTGTAGTGTGGACGCACCACGCCAAGTGCGGTCTTGGACGCATAGATCAGCAACTGGTCGAATTCGCCTTTCTTCGCGGCCGCATTGAGCTTTTCCATCGCCCCGGCGAGGAAAGCGGCCTCGGCGCTGGCATGCGGATCGCCTTCATCCAGCGCGCTGCGGTGATCGCCATGATCGGGCATCCGGCCCGGCCGGTCGGCGCCAATCTCGTGCGAGGCGGCATCGGCGTGCGTCATCGCCTCCACCAGTTTCAATACCGGGTATTC
>CBDUFA010000421.1:0-1999 GCA_965366295.1 uncultured Hyphobacterium sp. | reverse complement strand
GCCTTAGTGCAGGTGAAGCGCGTCGTTGAGATAGATGCAAGTCAGGATGGCGAATACATAGGCCTGAAGGAACGCCACGAGGAATTCGAGCGCGGTCAGGCCGACCACCATGAAGAAAGGCAGGATGCCGACCAGGCCCATGAGGGACTCGGTGGCCAGCAGCATGACGATGAAGCCCGCGAAGACTTTCAGCAGGATGTGTCCGGCCAGCATGTTGGCGAACAGACGCACTGAAAGCGAGATCGGACGCGAGAGGAAGGAAATCACCTCGATCGGCGTCACGATGACGTAAAGCACGGGCGGTACGCCCGCCGGTACGAAGAGTTTCAGGAATTTGAAGCCATTCTTGTAAACGCCGAACCCGACAACAATGCTCATGACCAGCAGGGACAGCGTCAGCGTGACAATGATGTGGCTGGTAATGGTGAAGCCGTGATTGTCGACCCCGGGAACCGGCAAGGGCAGGTAGGGGAACATGCCGAACATGTTGCCGGCCAGGATGAAGATGAAGAGCGAGAACACGAAGGGGAAAAAGCGCAGGCCTTCATTGCCTGCCGATGATCGCACCATGTCGGCGACGAAGCCGTAGAGGATCTCGGCCACCGACTGGCCGCGGCCCGGAACCAGGGCGCGCTTGTTGGTGGCGAGCGCCATCAGCAGCGTCACGGAGACCGTTGCCAGCACCATGAAGAAGGCGGAATTCGTGAAGGCGAGATTGAATCCGGCGATTTCCAGCGGCGCCACTTCATGAATCTCGAACTGTGTGATCGGGTTCGTATCAACCACGGTCGGCCCCTTGACTGTCGCGCTGTGCGCGTTCGCTCATTTCCTTCGCGGCGCGGACGACATTCATCGTACCGGCGCCAAAACCTATTAATGTCCCGACCATCAATCCGATTGGCAGGCTGCCGATTGCCAGATCGGCCAGATAGCCGAAGGCGGCGCCTACTGCCACACCCACGATGAATTCCGTTCCGTAGCGTATTCCAACCGCCCAGCCATTGGCATTCTGACGGTCATATTTGCGTTCCTGTGCCCGACGCATTTCGAGCCGGGCATTCAGCCTTTGCTCGAAATCGGCGAGTTGATCTTCAGGATTGCTCCGGTCTGGTTCGTCGCGGTTGGACATCATGATTCAGGCGCTCTCCGGACCCCCGGAAAGCGCGCGCAAGCTAGACAAGGGGGGATGGCAAGTCAAGCATAGCTGTGCGCATCCCAACCCATTGTTTTTATTGTGATAAACTACTCGGCGGCGATCAGCTCTTCCGCACGTGCGAGATCAACCGATACAAGCTGGGAAACACCGCGCTCCGCCATGGTCACGCCATAGAGACGATCCATGCGCGACATGGTCAACGGATTGTGGGTGATGACCAGGAAGCGGGTCGCGGTCAGGCGGCGCATCTCGTCGAGCATCCGGCAATAGCGGTCGACATTGGCATCATCGAGCGGTGCATCGACCTCGTCGAGCACGCAGACCGGCGCCGGATTCGACAGGAAAACCGCGAAGATAAGGGCCGAAGCGGTGAGCGCCTGCTCGCCACCGGACATCAGCGACATGCGCTCCATCTTCTTGCCCGGCGGGCAGGCGAAGATTTCCAGCCCGGCCTCCAGCGGATCGTCGCTCTCGGTCAGGGCGAGCTCGGCATGGCCGCCCTCGAACAGGGTCTCGAACAGCTTGCGGAAATGCTGGTCGATTCGCTCGAAGGCTTCGAGCAGGCGGGCCCGGCCTTCGCGCGAGAGCGCATCGATTCCCTTGCGAAGGCGATCGATCGCTTCCAGCAGGTCATCGCGTTCGGACACCAGCTCTTCGCGGCGGGCCTGGAGTTCACCGGCTTCCTGGTCGGCGCGCAGATTGACGGCACCCAGCCGTTCGCGCGATTGGCGCGATCCTTCCAGCTTGCGCTCCAGCTCGTCGAGATCGAGTTTCTCGAAAGCCGGTTCCACGCGTTCCGCCAGCACCAGCGCGGTTTCGCCGGTGGCTTCGCGGAGCCGGGAA
>CBDUFA010000420.1:0-2008 GCA_965366295.1 uncultured Hyphobacterium sp. | reverse complement strand
CCGGGCGACGGTGCGCGAAACCCGGCTGCAACCGACCGCGGAAACATTCGACCGCCTGTTTTCAGGCGGCATAACCCGCGCGGCCGAATCCGACATTGATGCGCTGCCGGAAACGCAGCTGAGCCTGCGCCTTTATGGTGTGCGCATGGGCAGTGACCCGGAAAGCGGCAGCGCGATCGTCGAGGCCGGGGCCAATGGCCAGCGCACCTATGCCGTGGGCCAGCCCATCACCGATGATGCCCGGCTGGCCGCGGTCTATGCCGACCGCATCGTGATCAGCCGGGGCGGGGCACGTGAAGTCCTGTTCCTGCGCGAGACTGACGCCCGCACCATCACGCCGGTTCGTTCCGGCCTGTCGCCGGACACGCTGATCGCCGATCTCGGCCTGCAGGCCTATTTCGAGGCCGGGCAGCTGATCGGTTTCCGCGTCAATGCCGACAGCTCGGCGCCGGCCGTGCAGGCCGCCGGGCTGCAGCGCGGCGATATCATTCTCGAGATCAATGGCCGCTTACTGCCGCAGGATGGCCAGGCCGCGGCCCGCCTGTTGCCGCAGATCGCACAGGCCAATTCCCTTCAACTCACCGTCCGCCGCGCCGGCGAACGGATCACCCTGGATGTGTCCCGATGATTGCTCGCACGCTCCGCCTTGCCGCCGCGCTGACGCTGATGCTGACCGGGATGCAGACCCCGGCCGGGGCGGTGCAGGACAGCACGCTGAATTTCGTGAACGCCGATATCCGCGCCTTCATTGACGATGTCTCCATCCTCACCGGCTACACCTTCATCGTCGATCCGGATGTGCGCGGCGTGGTCAATGTCACCTCGCAAACGCCGCTGTCCGAGGACGAGGTGTTCGAGGTCTTCCTCTCGGTGATGCGGGTGCAGGGCTATGCCGTGATCCGCAGCCCCAGCGGGGCCTGGCAGATCGTGCCGGAACAGGAAGGCGCGCGCACCGGCGGGGCCGGCGCGGCCTCCGGGGGCGAGCAATTCGTCACCTCGGTGATCCGGCTGGAAAACACGAGCGCGCGGGAAGCGCAGGACATTCTGCGTCCGCTGACCAGCGCGCAGGGCGTGGTCAATGCCATCGACAGCGGCAATGCCGTGGTGATCGTGGACTATGCCTCGAACGTGCAGCGCGCCCGCAGCGTGATGGCCAATCTCGACCGTGACAATTCGGTGTTCGAGATGCTGGCGCTGGAAAACGTATCCGCCACCGACATGGCGCAGATCCTTGAATCCAGCCGACCCGGGCCACGCTCGGGCGAAGAAGGCCGCCACCGCGCCGTCACCATCGTGCCGGTTGCCGCGTCCAACTCGCTGTTGTTCCGGGATGATGCGGCTGGCCCGCCAGATCGACTCGGTGAGCCAGTCCAACCAGGACTATCGCGTCATCTATCTCAGCCACACGGATGGCGAGACCATTCTTCCCATTCTCGAGGACGTGGCCGCCTCGCTGTCGGAAGAAGGCGAGAGCCGGGGCGGCGGGATCTCGATCTCGCATCACGCGCCGACCAATTCGCTGATCGTCAACGCGCCCGCAGAGGCGCAGCGCCAGATCGAACAGGTGGTGCGCCAGCTCGATATCCGCCGCCCGCAGGTCCTGGTCGAGGCGATCATCGTGGAAGTGTCCGACACCGTCGCTGACGAGCTGGGCGTTCAATTCCTGCTCGCGGGTGACCAGGATGGCGATGCGCCGCTGGTGATGAGCCGCTTCAACCGCGCCAGCCCGAATATCCTCGCGCTGACCGGCGCGATCGCCGAGATTGATGACGGGTCCGGCGATGGTGCCTCGGCCTCGTCGCTGCGCTCGCTGGCGCTCGCCTCGCTGCTGGGCGCGAACGGTATCACCGCCGGCTTTGGCGGCGAGGATGGCAGCGGCAATCTGTTCGGCCTGGTGTTGAACGCGGTCGAGACCGACCAGAATTCCAACGTGCTCTCCACGCCGCAGCTGATGACGCTGGATAATGAGGATTTAGTCGTAGAAGAAACCACCAAAGCGGTAGATGTT
>CBDUFA010000419.1:0-2008 GCA_965366295.1 uncultured Hyphobacterium sp. | reverse complement strand
CATTTCGTTAAAGGCCAGGCCGAGCTTGTCGCGCTGTCCTAGGCCGACCCAGCAAATCCGCGCTGGCAGACCCTGGAAGGCGATGCGTTCCTTGGCCATGTCCAGCCAGTTGTGAAGATGCGGATCATCCGGGATCAGCTCCTTCACCTTGGCGTCGGTCTTGTAGATGTCTTCCGGATCACCGGACAGCGCCGCCCAGCGGAACGGGCCGATCCCCTTGCAGAAGAGCGGACGGATATAGGCCGGCACAAAGCCCGGAAAGTCGAACGCATTCTCGACCCCGACATCCTGCGCCATCTGGCGGATATTGTTTCCGTAATCGAGCACCGGAATGCCCTGCTCCCAGAAGGCCAGCATGGCACGGACCTGATCGGCCATGGATTGCTTGGCAGCAGCAGACACCGCTTCTGGATCGCTCTCGCGCTTCTCGAACCATTCTTCCAGCGTCCAGCCCGCCGGCAGATAGCCATTCACCGGATCATGCGCCGAGGTCTGGTCGGTTACAGCGTCCGGCTTGATGCCGCGCTTCACCATTTCCGGGAAAATCTCGGCCGCATTGCCCAAAAGGCCCACTGAAACCGCCCGCCCCTCGGCATGCGCCTTTTCGATGATGGCCAGCGCCTCATCCAGCGTGTCGGCGCGCTCGTCCAAATATCGCGTCCGCAGGCGCATATCGATGCGCGAGGGCTGGCATTCCACGGCCAGCATCGAGGCTCCGGCCATGGTCGCGGCCAGCGGCTGCGCCCCGCCCATGCCGCCCAGACCCCCGGTCAGGATCCACTTGCCCTTGAGATTGCCGCCAAAATGCTGGCGGCCGACTTCGGCAAAGGTCTCGTACGTGCCCTGAACAATGCCCTGGCTGCCGATATAGATCCACGAGCCGGCCGTCATCTGGCCGTACATCATCAGACCCTTCTTATCGAGCTCACGGAAATGCTCCCATGTCGCCCAGGCCGGCACGAGATTGGAGTTGGCGATCAGCACGCGCGGCGCATCCGCATGGGTCTTGAACACGCCCACCGGCTTGCCAGACTGGACCAGCAAGGTCTCGTCATCTTCCATACGTTTGAGCGTGGAAACGATCCGGTCGAACGCCTCCCAGTCGCGCGCCGCCCGGCCAATCCCGCCATAGACAACCAGCTCTTCCGGCTTCTCGGCCACATCCGGATCGAGATTGTTCATCAGCATGCGCAACGGCGCTTCGGTCAGCCAGGACTTGGCATCGAGCTCCGTGCCCGTCTTGGCACGGATCGTGCGGGCATTGTCGAGGCGGTTAGCGGCCATCAGGCGGGCTCCCAGTGCAATTGATCAGCCGCGTCGACCGCGGCCTGCAGAATGTCTTTCAGAAGCGGCTGAAGCTTTGCAGCCGCGGCTTCATCGTAATTGGTGGTGGCTTCGTCCATGTAGGCACGCTGCGCCAGCTCCATCTGGAGGGCATGGATGTTGTGCCGCGGCGTGCCATAGGTCCGCGTGATCCAGCCGCCCTTGAAACGGCCATTGGCCACGGTCTCGTATTCATCCTGGTCCAGCATGACCTGCATCACGGCCCGCGCGACCGACGTATCACAGGATTGCCCGTCATTCGTGCCGAGGTTCAAAACCGGCAATTCGCCCTCGAACAGGCGCGGCACGTTCGAGGCGATCGAATGCGCGTCATAAAGCACGGCATAGCCATGAATCGCGCGCACGCGGGCAATCTGCTCGCTCAATTGCTTGTGGTAGGGGTCAAACCAGGTCCAGCGGCGCTTTTCGATCTCGTCTTCATCGGGCGCAGCATCGGCATAGACCGCCGTGCCGTCGAACAATTCCGTCGGCACAAGGCCCGTTGTCGCCTGCCCGGGGTAAAGCGAGGTGCCATACGGGTCGCGATTGAGATCGATCACGAAACGCGATGCATTGGCTTTCAGGATCGTGGCATCGAGCCCGGTCGCGAAGGCGTAGAGCCGGTCCACGAACCAGTCCGTGTCCGGCAATTGGCGTGCCTCCTCGGTCATGCGGGCGAGGATAT
>CBDUFA010000418.1:0-2011 GCA_965366295.1 uncultured Hyphobacterium sp. | reverse complement strand
TCGGTATCGTGTGCGGATTCCAGGACACGACCCCGTTCGAGGGCGAGCTCGACAGCGGTTACAAGCCGCAGGAAGCTGAGGAAAAGGCGCTGATCGCGGCGCTGGACGATGTGCGGCCTGCGGCCTCGAAAGCTGTCGAGGCCGAGGATTTCGAAGGTGCCATGGCGGCGCTGTCGCAAATGCGCGCACCCGTCGATGCCTTCTTTGACAAAGTCACCGTGAACGATAAAGACGACATGCTGCGCCGCAACAGGCTTCGCCTGCTGGCGATGATCCGTAAGGCGGCGCACACCGTGGCGGATTTCAGCCGCATCGAGGGATAAGGGACTGACATGAGCGCGACGAAGTGGGTCTATGCATTCGGTGGGGGCTCCAGCGAGGGCGACGCGGACATGCGCGAGCTGCTGGGCGGCAAGGGCGCGAATTTGGCCGAGATGGCCAAGCTGGGCCTGCCGGTTCCGCCGGGCTTCACCATCACCACCGCGGTCTGCGTAGCCTATTACGAGAACAACAAGGCCTGGCCCGACGATCTGGACGCACAGATCGAGGCGGCGCTGGAAGCGCTCGAAGCCAAGACCGAAAAATCCTTTGGCGACCCGGCCAATCCGCTGCTGGTCTCGGTGCGCTCGGGCGCGCGTGCCTCGATGCCGGGCATGATGGATACGGTGCTCAATCTCGGCCTCAATGACGAGACGGCGGAAGGCCTGGCCCGGCTTTCGGGCGACAAGCGCTTTGCCTATGACAGCTATCGCCGCTTCATCCAGATGTATTCGGATGTCGTGCTGGGCCTCGACCATTCCATGTTCGAGGAGATCCTCGAGACCTTCAAGGAAGAGAACGATTATAATCTCGACACCGAGCTCTCCGCCGAGGACTGGGTGCAGATTGTCGGCGAATACAAGCAGGCCGCCGCCGAGGCGCTGGGCCGGGATTTCCCGAGCGATCCGCGCGAGCAGCTGGCCGGCGCGATCCGGGCGGTGTTCGACAGCTGGATGACGGCGCGCGCGATCAAGTATCGCCAGCTGCACGACATCCCGGAAAGCTGGGGCACGGCGGTGAATGTCCAGGCCATGGTGTTCGGCAATATGGGCGAGACCTCGGCGACGGGCGTGGCCTTCACGCGCAACCCGTCGACCGGCGAGAACAGCTATTACGGCGAATTCCTGATCAATGCGCAGGGCGAGGACGTGGTGGCCGGCATCCGCACGCCGCAATGCCTGACGAAATCCATGCGCGAGGAAATGGGTGATCCCCAGCCGTCCATGCAGGAAGCCCTGCCGGACAGTTATGACGAGCTGGCCAAGGTGTTCGACATTCTCGAACGCCATTACCGCGACATGCAGGACATCGAGTTCACCGTGGAACGCGGCCGGCTCTGGATGCTGCAGACCCGCAATGGCAAGCGCACGGCGCGGGCGGCGCTGAAAATCGCCGTCGACATGGCGGGCGAGGGGCTGATCTCGCAGGACGAGGCCGTGATGCGGGTCGATCCTTCGCAGCTCGATCAATTGCTGCACCCGACCATTGCCGAGGGCGCAACGCGCGATGTGCTGGCGACCGGCCTGCCGGCTTCGCCGGGCGCGGCGGCCGGGATCGTGGTGTTCGACAGCGATGATGCCGAAGCGACCGCCAAGAAGGGTGATCCCGTCATCCTGGTGCGGATCGAGACAAGCCCGGAAGATATTCACGGCATGCACGCCGCGCAGGGCATCGTCACCGCCCGCGGCGGGATGACATCGCATGCCGCCGTGGTGGCGCGCGGCATGGGCCGGCCTTGCGTGTCCGGTGCCGGGTCGATCCGGATCGATTATGCCGCCAGGCAGTTCACGGCGGGCGGACGCACGGTGAAGGAAGGCGACTTCATCACCATTGATGGCGCGACCGGTGAAGTGCTGTCGGGCGCGATCGAGATGCACAAGCCGGAATTGTCCGGTGATTTCGGCCAGCTGATGGAATGGGCCGATGCCGCGCGGCGCATGAAGGTGCGCACCAATGCCGAGACCCCGGCGGA
>CBDUFA010000417.1:0-2020 GCA_965366295.1 uncultured Hyphobacterium sp. | reverse complement strand
GGCTGGCATAATCGAGCCCGTACTTGGCGAGCCCGCCATGCTTGAAATTCTCCACCAGAACATCGGACCTTGCCGCCAGCCTGCGCACGATCTCCCGGCCTTCATCGGTCCGGAAGTCAGCACAGATGGACCGCTTACCGCGGTTGCAGGCATGGTAATAGGCGGCGGCTCGCTCGCCGTCATGCTCCACCCAGGGTGGACCCCAACGGCGGGTGTCGTCGCCTTCCGGCGCCTCGACCTTGATCACCTCCGCGCCCAGATCGGCCAGCGTCTGCCCGACCCAGGGGCCGGCGAGCACACGGGCCAGCTCGAGCACTTTCAGTCCCTTCAGCGGCGGGTCAAAATTCATGTCCGGCCTCCGGAAAAATCAGGGGCACGCTTTTCGAGGAATGCGCGATAGCCTTCGGAAAAATCGTCGCTGTCGAACGCCTGCCGGAATAGCGCGCGGGTCTCTGCGGTCTCGTTTCGCTGGCCTTCGCCGATGCGATCGAGGATGGATTTGAGGCCTTCGAGGCTGCCCCGCGAACGCGAAGCGATCAGCCGGGCAAAGTCCTCAACGTGATTGCCGAGATCGCCGGCTGGAACGACTGCGTTGACCAGCCCTGCAGCGAACGCCTCCTGAGCGCCGAGATGGCGGGCGCTAAACAGCATGTCCCGGGCCATGCCCTGACCCACCGCGTCGACAAGGCGCCGCGTATCGTTCAACGGGTAGAGCAATCCGAGCTTGGCGGGCGTGATGCCGAACTTCGCGGTTTCAGCGGCAAAGCGGATATCGCAGGACAGGGCAATGCCGCAGCCAGCTCCGATGCAAGCGCCCTCGATCTGGGCGATGACCGGCAAAGAACAGGCAGCAAGCGCGTCCAGCGCGGTGGCGACTTCCGCCGAGAAGGCGTCGGCGCTCTCGGGTGTCGCATAGACGTCTTCGAACTCGCCGATATCAGCGCCCGATGCGAAGGCACCGCCGCGTCCGGTCACGATCAGAACCCGGACCTCAGGATGGGCCACGGCCTCGGCGACCAGTTCGGGCAGGGCCTGCCACATGGCACGGGTCAGCGCGTTGCGTTTTTCCGGCCGGTTCAGGACCAGCCGGGCCAACGGGCCATCGCATTCGAGAAAAAGATCGGTCGCGGTCATGGGGTAAAGTCTAGCCGATTGAGGGCTGCCGATAAGTCATTTTGACGGGTCATGCGCAGCGGGGCATGGTGACCGTCCGGCGCAAGGCCGGGCAGGGGAGACAAACATGGAAGACGGCGCGAATGCGGGCCGGGTCGTGCTGGCGACCCTCATCCTCTACAAGCTCGTCCTGATCGGGATCGGCTTCTGGGCCGCCCGCCTCAACAAGAATGAATCCGATTTCTTTCTGGGTGGCCGCGCGCTAGGGCCTTGGGTCGCGGGCCTTTCCTATGCCGCCTCGACCTCCTCGGCCTGGGTGCTCCTGGGCTTTTCCGGCTTTGTGTATGCGAATGGGCTTTCTGCGCTGTGGATGGTGCCCGGAATCTGGGGTGGATATGTCGCGGTCTGGCTGTGGTTCGGGCCGAAACTGCGCGCCGAGACGGCCTCGCACGGGCATGTCACGGTGACAGATTTCATGACCCAGGGTCTGAGCTCCGGCACGGCCCGCCTTATCGCAGCCGTCGTCGGCTTCCTCGTCCTGTTCACCTTCGTGTTCTACATCGCGGCCCAGTTCGGGGCCGCCGCAGTGGCGTTTGAAAGCCAGTTCGCGCTTGGCCGCCGGGAAAGCGTGTTGCTCGGGGCGGTCGTGATCCTGATCTACGGCTTGCTGGGCGGCTTCTGGGCTGTCTCGATCACCGATACGCTGCAAGGCTTCATGATGGCGCTGATCGCGGTGCTATTGCCGGTGGCCGGACTGATCGCCGCGGGAGGTCCCGCTGGCATCCATGCCACGCTGTCGGCCACGATGCCGGCCGCCTATCTGGATCCATTTGGTGGCATGGCCGTGTTCGCTTTTCTCGGCTTTGCCATCGGCATTGCGTCCATCGGGCTTGGCACGCTGGGCCAA
>CBDUFA010000416.1:0-2025 GCA_965366295.1 uncultured Hyphobacterium sp. | reverse complement strand
CATCGAGCGCATCGTCCAGATCATGAAATATCTCGGCGCCCCAGCGGTCGACATCATTGGGCAGAAGCGTGGGCGGGGCGCAAAGGCGTATTTCCGCGCCCAGCAAGTTCAGCATACCCACATCGGAACGCGCCACGCGGCTGTGCAGGATATCGCCAACGATCAGCACCCGCTTGCCGCCGACATCGCCCATGCGGCGGGTCAGGGCGAAAAGGTCGAGCAGACCCTGGGTCGGATGCGCGTGCATCCCGTCGCCGGCATTGATGGTCGCGATTCCGGTTTCACGGTGAATGAAATCCGCTGCGCTGCTCGCCGTATGGCGGACAACAATCAGGTCCGGATGCATCGCGGCCAGTGTGCGGGCCGTGTCGGCGAGCGTCTCGCCCTTCTTGGTCGAGGAGTTCGCTGCGGAGAAATTCACCACATCGGCGCCGAGGCGCTTTCCGGCCAATTCGAACGAGGCCAGTGTCCGGGTCGACGGCTCGAAAAACAGATTGATCTGGGTAAGTCCTTTCAGAACATCCTGTTTCTTGTCCGGTGAACGATTGACCTCGAGCCAGTGCTCGGCCCGCTCGAACAGGATTCCGATATCCAATGGATTGAGGTCGTCGACCGTGATCAGACGGTCATGCGGAAAGTCATAGGTGAAGTCTGCG
Source organism: uncultured Hyphobacterium sp. (assembly GCA_965366295.1). Taxonomy (GTDB): domain Bacteria; phylum Pseudomonadota; class Alphaproteobacteria; order Caulobacterales; family Maricaulaceae; genus Hyphobacterium. Next base: position 1,369 of record CBDUFA010000416.1, on the reverse strand, counting down.
CGACCCATGTGAATTCCCAGCTGATTTCGGGCGGTATAGGGTGAGAGTCGGGTTCGGGCAAGCACCGGGCTTCAGGCCGGTGTGGAGAAACGCCATGAATATCCGCGATATGACGGCAAACGATGCGGATGCGGTCCTGGCCATCTATGCGCAGGGCATAGCCACCGGCCACGCCACATTCGAGCACTCGCCGCCCGACTGGGCCGGGTTTGACGCAAAGCGGTTGAAGACGCCCCGGCTGGTCGCCGAGCTGGACGGGCAGGTGGTCGGCTGGGCCGCGGCCTCCGGTGTGTCCGATCGTTGCGTCTATGGCGGCGTGGCGGAAGGCACGATCTATGTGGCGGAATCGGCGCGCGGGCGAGGCGTGGGCAAGGCCTTGCTGAGCGCGTTCATCGCGGCTGCCGAGGACGCGGGAATCTGGACGCTGAATGCCGGTATCTTCACCGATAATCGAGCGTCGATCCGTTTGCACGAGGCGTGTGGCTACCGCATGGTCGGAACCCGCAAGCGCCTGGGCAAGATGGGGTTTGGCCCCATGGCCGGGAAATGGCGCGATGTGGCGCTGATGGAATATCGCAGCGAACGCGTGGGAGTGGATTGATGATCGGAATTCTGGCTGCCGCGGCATTGCAGATGATGCCCGCCGCGCGGTGTGACGTGGAACTGGTCGTGCTGGGCGTGGCGCAGGATGGCGGTATTCCGCAGATCAACGTCCAGGACGATCCTGCGTGGGAAGATGAAAGCCTGGGTCATCGCGTGGTGTCGATCGGCCTAATCAACCACGCAGACGGGACGCGCTTCATGTTTGAGGCAACGCCGGATTTTCGTGAGCAACTACATGATTTGAATGAAATCGCGGGAACCGAAGGTGCACCGGACGGGATCTTTCTGACCCATGCCCATATCGGTCATTACACGGGGCTGATGTTCCTGGGATTCGAGTCAATGAGTGCGGAGAATGTGCCGGTTTTTGTGCCGCCTCGCATGCGCGATTTCCTGACCACCAGCGGTCCGTGGAGCCAGCTTGTGGGCTACGGGAATATCCGTGTTGCCGAGTTCGCGCCGGGACCGCGCCCATATGACGTTCAACCGGGTGATCCCGCATATGCCGATGACACGGTGGATGAAATGGAGACGCAGCGTTTGCGCGTGGAGCCGCTGCACGTGCCGCACCGGCGCGAGTTTGCCGATACGGTCGGCTATCGCATCGAGGGGCCAGAAATGTCTGTTGTTTTCATTCCCGATATCGACAGCTGGGAGGAATGGGCGGCGTGGGGCACGCGCATCGAGGACATCGTGATGGAAAACGATGTCGTCTATGTCGATGCAACCTTCTACGACGACGATGAGCTGCCCGGGCGGGACATGA
>CBDUFA010000415.1:0-2040 GCA_965366295.1 uncultured Hyphobacterium sp. | reverse complement strand
TCGCGCAGCTGACCCGGTTGTGGAAAATCCTGCTGACCGGGCTGGAAGATGTGCGCCGTGCGCCCGATGCGCTGACCGCGGCGGAAATGACCCTGTTGCGGCTGGGATCGGCCGCGTCGCTGCCGTCTCCCGAGGACGCAGCCAGAATCCTGCGCGGCGAGATGGAGGCCGCGCCCGCCGCCCCAAAGCCTGACCCGGCTCCGGCCGGGACCCCGGCGCCCGTGGCAGAGCATGTGTCCGAGCCGGACGCGCCGCCACCGCCGCCGGAACCGGATATGGCGGCGCCGGCTGGAGAGGCGCCGGCGCTTTCCGCGAACCTGGCCGATGCCCCGGCCGATCTCGATGCGCTTTACGAGGCGATGGCGGAGCGGTCCGATGCGCATTTGCGCTCGGACCTTATGCGCTTTGTCCGGCCAATTTCGTTCAAGCCGGGCAAGATCGTCTTCGAACCCGCCGACCATGCGCCGCCCGACCTCGCGCAGAGGCTGGCAAAATGGCTGCAGGAGCGGACCGGCACGACCTGGGCCGTCCTGCCGACACATGACAGCCGGGGCGGCGAAACCATACGCGAACGCCAGAAGCGGGAAGAACGCGAACACTATGAACGCGTGGCGCGCGACCCGGCCGTGGCGAAAGCGCTGCAGCTCTTCCCGGGCGCGGAGATTGTCTCGGTGAGCCGGCCCGATATATCGGCGGGAGACGAAGACGACGAAGCCCAAGGGACGAGCGCGAAAGGCCAGTCATGAAAGACCTGATGGGATTGATGAAGCAGGCGCAGGAGCTGCAAAAGCGCATGCAGGAAGCCCAGGCGCAGCTCGATGAGGCCGAGGCGGTGGGCGAATCCGGTGCCGGGCTGGTGACCGTTACCCTGTCGGGCAAGGGCGACATGAAGCGGATCGACCTCGATCCCACCATTCTCGTTGCCAGCGAAAAGGAAGTCGTCGAGGACCTGATCAAGGCGGCCCATGGCGAGGCCCGGCGCAAGGCCGAGGAATTGCAGCAAAGGGTGATGAAAGAGGCGGCCGGCGGCCTGCCCCTGCCGCCCGGTTTCTCCTTCCCGGGATAAAATCCTCGTGTCGACCCACTCCGCCGGCCCCGAAATCGAACGCCTGATCCAGCTGCTCGCCAAGCTTCCCGGGCTGGGCCCGCGCTCGGCGCGGCGCGTGGCGCTGCATTTGCTGAAGAAGCGCGAGGCGCTGATGGGACCGCTGGCCGAGGCGATGGCGGATGCTGCCGACAAGATCACGGCGTGTTCGACCTGCGGTAATCTCGATGTGTCCGATCCGTGTGCGATCTGCGCGGCACCTGGCCGTGACCCGGCGGTGATCTGCGTGGTGGAAACGGTGGGCGATATCTGGGCGCTGGAGCGGGCGGCCGCCTTCAAGGGGCGCTATCACGTGCTGGGCGGTGTCTTGTCACCGCTCGACGGGGTGCGGCCCGACGATCTCAATATCGGCAAGCTGCTCGACCGCGCCGCGGCCGCCGAGGTGCGGGAAATCGTTCTGGCGCTCAATGCCACGGTCGATGGCCAGACCACGGCGCATTACCTCGCCGACCGGCTGGACGGGTTGGAAGTGGAGATTACCAGCCTGGCGCGCGGCGTGCCGGTGGGTGGCGAGCTGGATTACCTGGACGATGGAACGCTGACCGCGGCGTTCAAGTCGCGGCGTCCGGCCTGAGTCAGGAGGCTTCCGCCGTCGCCTGGTGGCTCCTGAGTGACCGTGCGAACGTTGCCAGGCGCGGGCCGAGTTCCGGTTCAAAGGCGCTGATCTGTGCCCAGCGGCGGCGGGCGCGGACCGGCAGCTGGCTCAACTTGCCGGGCAGAACGCTGGCGCAGGCCTCGGCGAGATCCCAGGTACGCAATCCCAACGCCGCGAAACTCGCCGCGATGATGCGGCCGCTATCGAGCGGCACCTCATCGGACGCGTAATAGGTCTTGTAGTGCGTGCCGCCCTTGCCGAGGTCGACTCGCGACAGGCCGAGTTCCGGCGCGGCGTGGAAGATTTCATGCAGAAGCAGCAGGCCGGGCGAGACCTTGGC
>CBDUFA010000414.1:0-2048 GCA_965366295.1 uncultured Hyphobacterium sp. | reverse complement strand
AGGCCTGACACCGCATTCAGCGTCCGGATGGCGGCACCGTAATGTGGTGACAGCGGTCCGCCATCGAGGCGGATCGTTGCCGAGCTTGTCGGCATGGTGACGGATTCCGTTGCGGCGGCACCCGGGGTCAGGCCCACGCGCCAATCGCCCCAGCTGGTCTTAAGGAAGAGATTCGCCCGGCTTGCTGCGACGCGGATGGCCTGCCGCTCCGGCCAGCCGCCATTATAGCGCGTCGTCGCGAGTGATCTCTGCGGTACCAGGGCCGCGCCGGCCCGGTTTCCGAACCCGCGCCGCGCACTGTCGCGCTGCACCTGCCCGCCAAGCTCCAGTCCCCAGCGCCAGCCATTGTCGGAGATGCCTTCCCATTCAAAGCGCGTGTCGAGATCGGCGAGTGCGCCGCCGCCATACTCACCGGCGGTGAAAACCAGTGACGCATCCGCGGCAAAGCGGAATTCGACGTCCGCAAAGGCCGCGCCGGATGACTCTGTCTGTTGAAGAGAGTGCGCCGGCGCGGCCGCGAGGGCAGCGGAAAGCGCGGTAAATATGATCGCGCTGATTATCCGCTTCATCATGCCTCTCGCGGCCTCGCCGGACGGCCCCGTCCCCCCGGACGAGACGACAATCCACACCGTGGCGGGCCTGATCGTCAAGCGAGCCGGGCGGGAAATATGGCAGGAAAAAGGCAGCTGTGACGCGAAAGCCACGATCCGGTGCGGCACGGATACAATGAATCAGGTGCGGGCTATGGCTGGCCATGCGCGATTCGCATGGTATAGAACACGTCGCAATCAGGCGCCGTATCCATAGCCGTCCTGCTTCTCATGGAGACCGAGAGATGAAGTTCAGCCGCTCCCTTTCCCTGCCGGTTCTCGCGCTTTCTGCGCTCGCTCTTGCGGCCTGCTCGTCGTCGCGCGGGGCCGATCCGGAAAATGGCGGTCGCAGCGGTCTCCGTCTGCCCAGCATCACCGGCAACAGCTCATCCGATCAGCGCCCGGCCGGCATCGGCGTCAACAGCTTCCTGTGGCGCGCCAGCCTCGACACGATCAGCTTCATGCCGCTGGATGAAGTCGATCCGTTCGGCGGCGTGATCGTCACCGACTGGTATGCCAATCCCGAACTGCCGACCGAGCGGTTCCAGGTCACCGTCTACATTCTCGACACGCGGCTACGCGGCGACGCGCTTTCCGTGCGGGTCTTCCGCCAGGAACGCAGTGAGAGTGGCGAGTGGGTGGATGCCACCGTGGCCGCGCAGACCGCGATCGATATCGAGAACGCGATCCTGACGCGGGCCCGCCAGTTGCGGATTTCCACTCTGGACTAATACCAGACGATCCCCGCGCGCGCCGCGCGGGTCCGGGAAAATACAATGAGCCGATACAATCCCAGGGAAGCCGAGCCGAAATGGCAGAGCATCTGGGCCGAAAAGGGAGTCGACCACGCCGGTCGCGAGGCTTCCGATCGCCCGAAATACTATGTCTTGGAAATGTTCCCCTACCCGTCGGGGAAGATCCATGTCGGTCACTCGCGCAATTATGCGATGGGCGACGTGGTGGCGCGATACAAACGCGCGAAGGGCTTTGACGTCCTGCACCCGATGGGGTGGGACGCGTTCGGCCTGCCGGCGGAAAACGCCGCGCGCGAGCGCAATGTGCATCCGCGCGACTGGACGCTGAAAAATATCGACGTGATGCGCGGCCAGTTGAAGCGGCTCGGCCTGGCGCTGGACTGGGACCGCGAGATCGCGACCTGCGAGCCGGACTATTACAAGCACCAACAGGCGATCTTCCTGAAATTCTTCGAGAAGGGCCTGGTCGAGCGGCGCAAGGCGAAGGTCAACTGGGACCCGGTCGACAATACGGTGCTGGCCAATGAGCAGGTGATCGACGGCAAGGGCTGGCGATCAGGCGCAACCGTTGAACGGCGCAAACTCTCGCAATGGTTCCTCAAGATCACCGATTTCGCCGAGGACCTGTTGACCGGGCTTGGCGAGCTCGACCAATGGCCGGACAAAGTCAGGCTGATGCAGGAAAACTGGATCGGCAAGAGCC
>CBDUFA010000413.1:0-2055 GCA_965366295.1 uncultured Hyphobacterium sp. | reverse complement strand
TCGCAGCCTCGATCTCCTTGTCAGGATGACGCGGACGATCAGCCACCTATAGTTCGTTGCCTATCAGTTTTGTTTACATATGTCAACGATTTTAATCTCGCTCTGGTTGTATCTTAACCTAACGAGCAGAAACCGAGGTGGCAAAAGGTCAGCCGGATACCTGCTCCCACAACCAGTCCGCCGCCTGTTCCGGCGTCTGGCCGTCGAGATCCACGCGGCGATTGGCTTCGCGCATCATCTCCGGCGAGATGGCGTTGATCAGCGGCGCAAGCGCGGCCGCGACAGCATCGTCCTGTGAGGCCTCCGGCGAGATCAGCATCATGGCGTCATAGGGCGGCAGCACACCGCGCGGATCATTGAGGATGACGAGGTCGTAGGCGGCAATCCGCCCGTCCGTCGTATAGGCGGTGATGACATCGACCTGCCCGTCGCGCACGGCGCCATACATGAAGGTCGAATCCATTGGCCGCGGCACGGCATCATGCAGGCCATAGGCTTCGCGCGTTCCGGTCCATTCGGGCCGGGCGAAGAATTCGCTGTCTGCCCCGATCACCGCGCCCTGCCCTGCCAGGTCCGGAATCGCCGAGGCGTTGAATTCCGCCGCGCCGTCACGGCTCATGGCAAAGCCGTAGGCATTTTCAAATCCCAGCGCGCCGAGCGTCTGGATGTCATATTCCCCGAACAGGTAAGCGCCGATCTCGGTCAGCATGCGGAAACGCCCGACCCGGTCCTCGCGGCGCAGGACATTGACCCAGAGCGTGCCGGAATAATCGGCATAGACGTCGATCTCGTTGTTCGCGAGCGCGTCGAAGACCACGGTCGAGCCCAGGCCTTCGCGGCGTTCCACGATGGCGCCTTCGGCCTCCAGGACGCGCTCGAACAGGGCGCCGAGAATGTATTGCTCGGTATAGGGTTTCGAGCCGACCACAACCGTGCGCCCGTCCAGCCCGACCGCCGCGATCTCTTCATTGGCGTTTTCGGCCGCCTGCCCGGTTCGTGTGAAAAGGCCCGGCGAAAGCGCGCCACCGACCAGCAGCAAGGCTGCGAGGCTAGAGACGATCGCCATGCGCCGCGAGCGGTTGGCCGCCGCGAATTCATAGCCGCGCACAATCTGGTCGAGCAGAATGGCGAGCAGTGCCGAGACGACGCAGCCGAACAGCACCGCCGTCCAGTTGCGTGTTTGCAGCCCGGCAAAGATGTAATTGCCCAAGCTGGACGCACCTACGGGGGTCGCCAGCACAGCCGCGCCGACAACCCAGACCACGGCGGTGCGGATTCCGGCGACGATCATTGGCAGGGCGAGCGGCAGCTCCACCTCGATCAGGCTCTGGCGCCGCGTCATGCCGACGCCCCTCGCCGCTTCCCGCACAACGGGATCCACGCCCTTCAGACCGACAATCGTGTTCCTGAGCACGGGCAGCACGCCATAGAGCGTCAGCGCCACGAAAGCCGGGGCAAAGCCGATCGTGCCGCCCAGCACGGGCACCATCAGCGCCAGCAGGGCCAGGCCCGGTATGGTCTGCATGATGCCGGCAAAGGACAGGGCCGGCCCGGCCAGCCATTGCCGCCGGGCGGCGAGAATGCCGAGCGGCAGGCTGAAGGCGACCGCACAGGCAATGGCCGCCATCGACAGGCGCATATGCCCGCTGAGATATTGCGGCAGAACGGCGAGGGCTTCGGAAAGCTGCTCGTTCATGCCTGCTCCTCCAGCGCGGCCACAGCCCGCGCCTGCTTGGCCGGCGCGGCCAGGAGTTCGGTGACATAAGGATCGGACGGACGGTTCACGAGGTCGGCGGCGCTGCCGGTCTGAAGCACACGGCCATCCTTCATGACGAGGATGCGGTCCGCCAGCAAAAGCGCTTCCGCCATGTCGTGGGTGACCATGACGGCGGCAAAGTCCAGTTGTTCCTGGAGCGCCATGAAATCGTCCTGCAGCGCGGCCCGCGTTACCGGGTCGAGCGCGGAGAAAGCTTCGTCGAGCAGGAGCAGCGGCGGCTCATCCTTTTCTGGATCGTACAGGTTTTATTCCTTCTAAAAAGTACGTTAGCCAGACAG
>CBDUFA010000412.1:0-2058 GCA_965366295.1 uncultured Hyphobacterium sp. | reverse complement strand
GCCCGACAACACCACCGCATCGACCGCCTCGACCAGGGTATGCGGCTGTATCGCGTCGGTCTCGCGGGTGCCCGGCCCGCCGCCGCGTACATCCACGGCGCAGACCGCGCGCTCGTCCGGCAGGACCACGGTGACACCGGTGCGGACCGCCGCGTCCTGGGCCTGCCCGACCTTCAGTCCGGGTACGTCGGTAATTGCATTGCGCTTGCCGGGATTCGCCATGCCAAAAGCCTTTCGCTTCCATCCTGCCTTGATAAGGTGCCGCCAATCGGACCGGAGAATTTCCATGCGGTGGCTCGCGCTTTCACTCTCGGCGTTTCTGGCGGCGTGTTCAACCATGCCGGATATCCCCTTCTGGCCGGGCGGCGCGCCCGAAGCCGAAGCCCAGACCATCGCCATGCCGCCGCAAGGCGAAGCCATGGTCGCCGCCGCCAATCCGCACGCCGTGGAAGCCGGGCTGGAGGCGCTGCGCGATGGCGGTACTGCCATTGATGCCGCGATCGCCATCCAGACCACGCTGAGCCTCGTCGAGCCGCAATCCAGTGGCATCGGAGGCGGCGCCTTCATGCTCTATTTCGATGCGGCCAGCGGCGAGACGACGGTCTATGACGGCCGCGAACGCGCCCCGGCGGCCACCACGCCGGAACACTGGCTGGATGAAAATGGCGAGCCGCTCGGCTTTCTCGACAGCTGGACCTCGGGACGCGCGGTCGGCGTGCCAGGCGTGATCGCCATGCTCGCACAGGCACATGACGACCATGGCGCGCGGGACTGGGCCGAAGACCTGGCCTTCGCCGCCGACCTCGCCGAGCGCGGCTTTGCGATCAGCCCGCGCATGCACTCACTCGTGGTCCGCTCGGCCCAGATCGGCCCGATGGACGAATGGGACGCAACCCGCAACTACCTGTTCGATGCCAATGGCGAAGCGCTTCCGGTCGGTCATGTCCTGACCAATCCGGCCTATGCCGAGACGCTGCGCCTGATCGGCGACGACTGGCGCAATTTCTATGAGGGCCCGCTGGCCGAGGAGATTGTCGCCGCGGTCACGTCCGGCCCGTTCCCCGGGGAAATGACGCTGGAGGACCTGGCCAGCTATCGCGCCAGCGTGCGCGCGCCGGTCTGCCGTGATTACCGTGACTGGAACATCTGCTCGGCGCCGCCGCCCTCCTCGGGCGGTGTAGCGGTCAACGAGCTGATGGGCCTGCTCGAACCCTTCGACATGGCGGCCACCGGCCCGGCCACGCTGGAGGGCTGGCGCCGCTTCATCGAGGCCAGCCGCCTTGCCTATGCCGATCGCGACGCCTTTGTTGCCGATGCCGACTATGTCGCCGTGCCGGTGGAGGGGTTGCTGGACCCGGATTATATCATGGCCCGGTCGGCATTGATCGACCGCGACACGGCAATCCCGAGCGTGCCGGCCGGCGCGCCCGACCTGCCGGGCACCAGCCATTTCGTCGTCGTCGACCGTTGGGGCAATGTCGTCTCGATGACGACCAGCGTGGAATTTCTGTTCGGCTCCAACCGCATGGCCGGCGGCTTCTTCCTCAACAACCAGCTGACCGATTTCGACCGCGCACCTTACGCAGAGGACGGCTCACTGCTGGCCAACGCCCCCGACAGCGGCAAGCGCCCGCGTTCCTCCATGTCGCCGGTCATCGCCTTTGATGCCGGCGGCGATTTCGTGCTGGCCACCGGATCGCCGGGCGGATCCTCGATCATCGCCTACACCGCCAAGACGCTGGTCGGCATGCTCGATTGGGGGCTGACGCCTCAACAAGCGATCGAATTGCCCAACGTGGTGGCACGCGGCGATGTCATCCGGCTGGAAGAGACCTTCCCGGCGGAAATCGCGGCAGGGCTGGAAGCGCTCGGTTTCACGCTCGACGTCAACCGCACGGAAAATTCCGGCCTCCATATCATCCGCCGTCTGGAGGATGGCACGCTCATCGGCGGCGCTGACCCCAGGCGCGAAGGCGTGGTGGGGGAGCCCTAGTTGGGAGATTTCCACAAGCTTTATGAATCGCAAATTCAGCTCCCAGCGAACGCTAGCTTTTCGCA
>CBDUFA010000411.1:0-2063 GCA_965366295.1 uncultured Hyphobacterium sp. | reverse complement strand
GGACGGGAACATCGTGCTCGACCTGTCCAACCCCACTATCCAGTCGGGCCTGTCCGATCTTGTCGCGGCGCTCAAGGCCGGTGACCGCATGCTGGCGCTGATCGAGGGGCTCGATCACGAAGCCTATACCGGACCGGCCTGGCCGGACCTGGTGATCACGCCCTATCTCGGTGCCATGCCCGATCCGGAACGGCCGGGCCGGCGCTGGATCGGTGGCGGGGAGTATGCGGTGCTGGGCGAGGAATATGCCGCGCCGCCCTCCGGCCTCGATGACCGCCAATCCATCCTGATGATGATGTCCGGCTCCGACCCCTGGCATCTGACCGAAAAGGTGCTGGAGGCGGCCGGGCCCTTTGGCCAACGCCTGGTCGTGGTGATCGGCGGCAGCATTCCGGCGGATCGTGGCGAGGCGATTGCCGCAACGGCCGGAGCGCTCGGGGCTCGCATCGCGCTGTCGCCGCCCAGCCTGCACCCGCTCTTCATGGATGCCCGCGCCGCGCTGATCGGGCCGGGCCTGGTGAAATACGAGGCCGTCGCCACGCGCACCCCGCCGGTGATCGTCTCGCCCGGCCCGCAATTCGTGGCCACGCAGTCAGCCTTTGTCGCAGCCGGGCTCGCCGAGGTGCTCGACAGCGAACAGGCGGGTTTCGCGCGCGCGCTGGACGCGGCGCTGACCCGCGCGCTGGCGCGCAAGCCCGACTGGCCCGCCATCATTGACGGCCAGGGCGCCGGCCGCGTGGCACGGGAGATCGTGCGCACACTTGGCGAGTAATCATTAAGACGAATCGCGCGACTATCCGGATCAAGGATTGGAAGCGTTGCATGACCCGTCATTCCGGCCAGCCCAGATCATCCTTTGCCATTGCCGGCCGCGAGATCGGCGAGGGCCAGCCGCCCTATGTGATTGCGGAAGTGTCCGGCAATCATAACAAGGACTTGGCCCGGGCGCTGAGGATGATTGATGTGGCGGCGGATTGCGGCGCCGATGCGGTGAAATTCCAGACCTATACCGCCGACAGCCTGACCCTGCCGAGTGACAAGCCGGATTTCCAGATCACCACCGGCACTTGGGCGGGCTGGAATTTGCACCGGCTCTACCAGGAAGCGGCCACGCCCTATGACTGGTTTCCGGAGCTTTTTGCCCATGGTGAAAAGCGCGGAATCACGGTTTTTTCTTCGCCCTTCGACAATGCGGCGGTCGACCTGCTCGAAGGCCTGAACGCGCCCGCGCACAAGATTGCCTCGAACGAGTTCACCGACTGGCCGCTGATCCGGCATGCCGCGAAAACCGGCAAGCCGCTGATCCTGTCGACCGGCACGGCCACGCTGGACGAGATCGACGATACGGTCCGTTTCCTGGAAGCCGAGGGCGTGCGCGATTTCTGCCTGCTGCATTGCGTCAGCGCCTATCCCGCCCCGATCGACAGCGCGCATATGCGCAACATCACCGCGCTGCGCGAGCGTTTCCCGGTGCCGGTCGGCTTCTCCGATCACACGCTGGATATCACCGCCCCGATCGTGGCGACGTCACTCGGGGCCGCTATGATCGAGAAGCATTTCGTGCTCGACCGGTCCGAGGGCGGGCCGGACTCCTCCTTCGCCATCGAGCCGGACGAATTGAAGCGCCTGTGCGAGACGGTGCGCGAAGCCCACGCGGCGCTCGGCGGACCGCAATTCGGCATGAAAGACGCCGAGACGAAATCGCCGATCTATCGCCGCCATTTCTATGCCACGCGCGATATCGCGGCGGGCGAGGAGATCGGGCCGCAGAATGTGAAGGCGATCCGCGCCCGAAAGGGCATCGCCGCGCGCGAATTCGAACGCCTGTTCGGTGCCCGCGCAGCGGCCGATATTCCCGCGCACGAACCCGTCACCTGGGAGGCAATCGATGGCTAAACCCCTCGTGATTTTCGGGTCCGCCGAGATGGCCGAACTGGCCCATTTCTATTTCCGGCATGACAGTGATCATGACGTCGTGGCCTTCACGGTGGACGATGCCTATGTCGAGGCGGACAGCTTTTGCGGCAAGCCGATGGTGGCCTGGAGCGAGGCGGTGAAACGCT
>CBDUFA010000410.1:0-2069 GCA_965366295.1 uncultured Hyphobacterium sp. | reverse complement strand
ACCGGATCGTGTCGGGCGTAAAGCCCGGATCCTGGCCGGCAGTTCCCTCGGCAATCGCATTCACTGCCTCTTGCCCGGCGCGAACCCGGCCCCAGACCGTGTATTGCGCATTGAGGTGCTCGGCATTGCCGCGTGTGATGTAGAACTGGCTGCCGGCGCTGTCCGGGTCATTGGTCCGCGCCATGGCGGCTGCCCCTTCGCAATGCAGCAGCCAGCTTTCCACCCGGCCATCACCGGTAATGGAAGCCAGAGCCGCGGCTTGCGTGCCGGCCGGGAATCCGTTCCAGAACCCGGCCCGGGCCATGGACGGGTTGCTGCGCGGATTGATCACCCGGTCCTGCGTTTCATAGATTTCGATCTCGCCCGGGTTCCGACGGATGGTGAACTCGCCCGGCACAAGCGGCAGATCCGTCCGGTGGTTCGGATTTGTACGGCTGCCACCGCCCTGCGCCACGAAGCCGTCGATCACACGGTGCCAGACCAGGTAATCGTAGAAATGATCGTTCGCCAGCGTTGTCATCCGTTCGACGTGCTGCGGCGCGAATTCCGGCGCCATCTCGACGACAATCATGCCATGATCGGTGTCGATATAGAGCAACCGGTCCTGGGAGACGGTCCGCCAGGCATCGTCCGGGAAATCATAGTCGGGCTGATCTGACATCGCGACGGCAGAAGTGCCGGCATCGTCCTGAAGCAGAGCGGCCATCTGCGTTTCCGCAGCGTCTGTCGACTGCGACGCCGCAGCCGATTCCGTCTCGGCCGCAGAACCGCCATCATTGTTTTCAGCGCAGGCCGAAGCCGCGAGGACCAGTGCCAGTGCACCGGACATCCAGACCTTTTTCATCACGCAAATTTCTCCAACAACATCTGTTTGACGGACGCCGACACGAACGGGCTGACATCGCCGCCGAGCCGGGCAATCTCCTTCACCAGCCGCGACGCGACTGCCTGGTGACGCGGATCGGCCATCAGGAAAACCGTTTCAATCTCGGAGTTGAGCCGCTGGTTCATGCCGACCATCTGGAATTCGTATTCAAAGTCCGAAACGGCGCGAAGCCCGCGCACGATGATGTTCGCATTCACCTGCTCGGCAAAGTGCATCAGCAAGCCGTCAAAGGGTTTCACCTCGATCACCGTATCGGTGTTCAATTGCTCCGCCACCCGCTCGGCCATGGCCACCCGCTCTTCGAGATTGAACAGCGGCCCCTTGTCCTCATTGATCGCGACACCGATCACCAGCTTGTCGACCAGCTTCACGGCCCGGCCAATGATATCGACGTGACCATTGGTGATCGGATCGAACGTACCGGGATAGAGCGCAATGCGCTGGGTCATGTCCGCTGAGTTCCGCTTTTTAAGGCCAGCCATCCGGCCGCAATCAGCATCGTGCCGCCAGCCACACGGTCGATCCAGTGCGAAAGGCCCGATTTCCGAAGCATTTTGCCTAGGCGGCTTCCGCCCAGCGCCCAGCCACAATCCAACACCACGGCAACGGCCAGAAACATGCCCGCCAGCAATGCTAATTGAGGTGCAACAGCTTGCTCGGGATTAATGAAGAGTGGAAGGAAAGCTGCATGAAAAACTAACGTCTTGGGATTCGCCAGCGCCGTAGCGGCACCGCGTAGGAAAAAGCGCCCGCTTGCCGGACTGGCCTCCACAAAACCCTGTTTTGTCCGGAGCATCCGAATGGCGATCCAGACGAGATAAGCTATCCCGAGCCATTTTATTGCGAAGAAGGCCATCGACCAGAGCTCGATCACTGCAGCCAGTCCCAGCACTACGAGCGCCATCTGCAAAGCCTGGGCGATCGTCGTGCCGAATATGACCGCCAACCCGGCTCGATACCCATGCTGCGCGCTGGTCGCCATGATCACAGCGACGTTCGGCCCGGGAATTGCCACGAGCAGGGCCGTGGCACCGACGAACGCCAGCATGACCTCTAATTCAATCATCAATCCTGCCCGTCCACGCCCGTTTCGCTGTCGCCTTCGGCCGCTTCCTCCGCGTCATCCTCGCCGCTTTCCGCGATCCGCACAACCGAAACGACGGACTCGCCGGCGCGCGGCTTG
>CBDUFA010000409.1:0-2085 GCA_965366295.1 uncultured Hyphobacterium sp. | reverse complement strand
CGCATCGGCGGGCAGTATGGCCGCACCATAGCGGACAGTACCGTCCCGGGTTTTGCGTGAAGGCAGACAGAAAAAGGTACCAACAGCTTCCGCCCTGGCCGACCAGACCGGCCGGAACTCGATGGAAATCTTCGGCACTTTCCCGGTCTGTACCGAAGCCGGAGCAGCGGCCCCCGGTTTTTGAATACGGTCATCCGGGTGAGCATGGTTTGACGTTCCGAACTTGTCCGGTTCAGCCTTCGAGAGTCTCTCGGCAAATTCGTTCGCGGAAAGTCGGGCCGTTTCCATTTTGAGGCCGAGATGCGCGAATTCCGGCGCGCCCAGGAAGAATTTTCGCACTTGGCGTGCGATGATCTCACCAATCGCTTCGACCTCCTGCGGCTCCTTGTCGCCGAAAATAATAATAAACCCGGATCCGCACCGGACGACGAGGTCTTTTGTGGAAGCGTGCTTGTTGATGATGGCCTCCGCGGCAATGAAGATACGCTCGCGCCAATGGCCCCAATTCTCCCCACATTCGACTCGGACTTCATCGAGATTGATGAACTCCATCTGACCGATATCGACGGCCGCGCCACCTGCCAGGATCGCGCGAACACGATCTGTCAGCGACAGCTTTTTATAATCAACCATGTTCGTTCAGCCGGCAAATCCGCCGGATAGCTTGGTGCGCAGGGGCTTAGTTAAGCGCCATTTTCAAACGCGCACATGCGGCTTCCGCCGACCCGCTATTGCCTTGGCAACTGCGCGTTGTCAACTCACGCAAAGGCATGCGTATCGGTCAACCGGCCAAACCGATCACCCGCTTGGAAAAAGCTTACTGTAAAACTCGGTTAATTCCCCGGTTCTTCTTCCGACTCCGCCTCCGCCAGCGTCTCCTCGATCCAGGCTTCCGTCCGGTCTTCCAGATAGCCGAGCGGCACCGCGCCTTCGCTGAGCAGCTCGTCATGGAAATCGCGGATGTCGAAATGCGTCCCGAGACGCTCCTCGGCGCGGATCCGCAGATCCCGCATCAGCATCTCGCCGGTCTTGTAGGCCAACGCCTGGCCTGGCCAGGAGATATAGCGCGACACCTCGGTGCGGATATTGTGCGGTGCCAGCGCGGAATTCTCGAGGAAACAGGCCTCGGCCTGGTCGCGCGTCCAGCCCATGTAATGGATGCCGGTATCCACGACGAGGCGGCAGGCGCGCCACATCTCGTAGGTCAGGCGCCCGAAGCGCTCATACGGCGTGGTGTAGAGCCCCATCTCCTCGGCGAGGAATTCGGTATAGAGCCCCCAGCCTTCGCCGAACGCGGTGATATAGGTGTTGCGGCGGAAATCCGGCACATCCTCCAGCTCCTGCGACAGGGCGATCTGCAGATGGTGGCCCGGCACGGCCTCGTGCACGGTCAGGGCCGGCAGATTGTAGAGCGGGCGCTGTGAGAGATTATAGGTGTTCACCATATAGCCGCCGGCGACACCATTCTCCATCGAGCCGGGCCAGTAGCGGCCCGTCGTATAGGTCGGCGCCATCGAGGCCGGCACCGGGCGTACGCCGTATGACAGGCGCGGCAAGCGTCCGAAGAATCGCGGCAGCGCATCATCGGCGCGCTTGGCGATCCAGGAGGCGTGCATCAGGAGCTCTTCCTCGCTGGTGGCATAGAATTGCGGGTCGGTGCGCAGGAAGTCGAGGAATTCGGCGAAGCTGCCTTCGAAACCGACCTCCTCGATGATTTCCTCCATCTCGCCGCGGATCCGCGCCACCTCGGCAAGGCCGCGCTGGTGCACTTCCTCCGGCGAGGTGTCCAGCGTGGTGTGGAACCGGACCAGCGCCTGGTATTGCGCGCGCCCATTGGGCACCGAGGAAATACCCAATTCCTCGCGGGCCGCCGGCACATATTCCTCGTCCATGAATTCCAGCAGGTCGCGATAGGCGGGCAGGACATGCGTCACCACCGCCTCCACGGCATCGGCACGCAAGCGCTCGCGCTCGGCCTCGGGCACGCTGCGCGGCAATGCATCGATCGGGGCGACAAGGCCGGTCTCTTCGACGCTCATCGCGGCAATGGCGGCAATCTGGTCGCGCACCCCGCCAATG
The DNA here is from genome assembly GCA_965366295.1 of uncultured Hyphobacterium sp. Lineage (GTDB taxonomy): Bacteria > Pseudomonadota > Alphaproteobacteria > Caulobacterales > Maricaulaceae > Hyphobacterium. The sequence goes on along the minus strand of CBDUFA010000409.1, from coordinate 6 downwards.
ATGTTG
>CBDUFA010000408.1:0-2099 GCA_965366295.1 uncultured Hyphobacterium sp. | reverse complement strand
CGCGGCGGTCGCGGGCGCGCTCCTGATCGGCGATGCCGCGCATGGCGCCAGCCCCCAACTTGGCCAGGGTGCCAATATGGCCATTTGCGATGCACTCACACTCGCGGCCGAGCTGAAGGCGCAAGCGCCCACACAGGCCTTCATTCGCTATGAACGAAAGCGCAAGCCAACCCTTCGCTATTACACATGGATGTCCTGGGCGCTGACGCCGGTCTTCCAGGGCCATGCCGAGTGGATTGGCCATATCCGCGATGCTGTCTTCGGTCTGCTGTGCCGACTGCCGGGCTTGCGCAATCTGATGAGCTGGACGCTCGTCGGCCGTGGCCGCTGGTTCTGGTAGATCACAAGCCGTCGCGGAAGGCTTCGGCGAGGTGATCGACGAACAGGCGGACGCGGTGCGCCAGGTACCGGTTTGACGGAAACACCGCCCACAGATCGCGATGATCCGGTTCCCAGTTTGGCAGGACCGGCACGATGCGCCCGTCCGCCAGCGCCTGGCGCGCGGCCCAGCTCGGGCTGCACGCAATACCCAGCCCCTGCCCGGCAGCCTCGATTGCCGCCGTGGCACCGTTCAGTGTGATGCGGCCGCTGACCTTGACCTCCTCAGCCTTGTCGCCCTGGAAAAATTTCCAGAGCTGGGAAGCAGGCTTGTTCCGGTCAATGACGCAGTCATGACTGGACAGGTCCGATGGATTTTCCGGTGCACCCCGCAGCTCGAGATAGGCTGGTGAAGCCACAAGCGACATGCAGGCCGGCGCCAGCTTCTTGGCGATCAGCGTGGAATCCGTGAGATGTCCGATGCGCACTGCCAGGTCGAAGCCTTCATCCACCAGATCAACCATCCGGTCGGCCATGGACAGCCGCACGTCCAGCCCTGGCCATTGGCGCATGAATTCCGAAACGACGGGCATCAGGATCCGCGCCCCGAAATCCACGGGCGCGGAGATTCGCAAGATCCCGACCGGCGCCGCGTCGTCTTCGGCAAACCCGTTCTCGATCGTCTCGAATTCGCGCAGCCAGGGCCGGATCCGTTCCAGCAAGGCATCCCCGGCATCCGTCAAGCGAACCGAACGGGTCGTGCGCTCGAGCAAGCGTGTTTGCAACCGTGATTCCAGCGCTGTGATCTGCTTGGACGCAGCGCCGGGCGTCATGCCTTCCTTCTCTGCGGCTTTGGTGAAACTGCCGAGCTCGGCCACGGCAACGAAGAGGCGAAGGGAATCGATCCGGTCCATGTTTCCACTCTGGAAAAAGATAAGCGTCAATGTAGCTATTTATTCCATTCAGCAAAAGCCCCAATTGAATGCTTCAAGGTTGGAGAATCTTCCATGAAAGATGGCATTCTGTTTCTCTCGCACGGCGCACCGAGCCTGCTTACCGGCCAATCGCCGGCGAAACGTTTCCTGCAGGAGCTGGGACACGCGCTCGATACGCCCAAGGCATGGATTGTGGTCTCTGCGCATTGGCAACAATCCCCGATTGGCGTCACCGCATCGGCTGCGCCCGCGACGATCCACGACTTCCGCGGATTCGGTCCTAAGCTGGCCCAGTTTGACTACCCGGCACCCGGTGATCCCGTTCTGGCGGCACGGATCGTCGATGCCATCGACGCGGCCGGGTTGTCCGCCCGGGCTGAGCCGGAACAGGGCCGCGATCATGGCGCCTGGGTTCCCATGGCGCTCTTGTCACCAGAGGCAAAGACGCCTGTGATCCAGGTATCTCTGCCGGCGCCAGATGAGGAGGCTTACCAACTTGAGCGCCTGGGACTGGCCTTGTCGCGGTTCGCAGCCGAAGGCTACCGGGTGATATTCTCCGGATCTCTGACCCACTCGCTTCGCGACTCGAGTGCGGCCCCCGAATCCGCGCCGGTGCTTGCCGAGGCAGCAGCGTTCGCCAACTGGGCGCGCGAGGCCATTCAGAACAGTGACATCGCGACGCTGGAAAACTGGCAAAGTGCGCCGCATGCCGTTCGCAATCACCCGACACCGGAGCATTTCTGGCCACTCATCGCGGCGGTCGCTGCCGGCCGCGCGCCGCGCCCGCTGCACGAAAGCTGGACCCACAGCGCATTGGCCATGGATGTCTGGTCGTTCGAGCCGGCT
>CBDUFA010000407.1:0-2099 GCA_965366295.1 uncultured Hyphobacterium sp. | reverse complement strand
CGACGCGGATTATGAGGGTGAATACCCGTCAGAACCGCCGGTCACCATCGAGGACCTCTCGCGTCTTTACCCGCAGGCGGCGGCCGCAGCGAAGGAAGACGCGGAACGCGCGGCGAAAGCCCGCAAGGCCACGGCCGAGTTGCAGGCTGGCCGGCGCGGATATCGCGCCCTGCTGGCACATTTCATCTCGGTCTCGATCGCCGCGCTGAAGCAGGATTTCGATGCGCTGGGTGTGCATTTCGACCTGTGGAAAGGCGAGAGCGACGTGAACGACCTGATCCCGGGCCTGGTCGAGGATTTCAAGACGCGCGGCGTCGCTGAGGAATCCGAGGGCGCCTGGGTGGTCCGCGTTGCGCGCGAGGACGACAAGAAGGAATTGGCGCCGCTGATCCTGGTCTCGTCGCAAGGGTCGGCGCTTTATGGCACGACCGATCTCGCCACCATTCTTGACCGCAAGCAATCGTACGCTCCGGATTTGACGATGTATGTGGTCGATCTGGGCCAGTCCGACCATTTCGAACAGGTCTATCGCGCCGCCTACAAGGCCGGGCTGGCCGAGGAAGGTTCGCTGGAGCACGTCAAGTTCGGCACGGTGAACGGGCCGGACGGCAAGCGTTTGCGCACCCGCGCAGGCGGCACATTCCGGCTCGCGGACCTGATCGGGAAAGCCTTTGAACGGGCCAAGGCGCGCCTGCACGAAGCCGGGCTGGGCGATGATCTGCCGGAGGCGGATTTCGAGCGCGTGGCGCGCATGGTGGCCAATGCGGCGATCAAGTTCGCCGACCTGCAAAACTACCGGACGACAAACTATATTTTCGAGCTGGACCGCTTTGTCTCCTTCGAGGGCAAGACGGGTCCTTATCTGCTGTACCAGGCGGTGCGGGTGAAATCGATCATGCGCAAAGCCGAAGCCGAGGGGCTGACGCCGGGCGAGATCGTCGTGACCGATCCCGCGGAAGCGGCCCTGATCCGGCGGCTGGACGGGTTCGATGCCGCGCTGCAACGCGCCTACGAGCTGCGCGCGCCGAATCATGTCTGCGATCACGCCTATTCGCTGGCGCAGGCGTTCTCGTCCTTCTATGCCGCCTGTCCGATCCTGCCGGAGAAGGATGCGGCGGTCCGGGCCTCGCGGCTGGCGCTGGCGCAAACCACGCTGAAACAGCTGGAAATCGCGCTGTCGCTGATCGGGCTGGAAGCGCCGGAGAAAATGTAGAGAAACGCGCGATTGACTCTCCATTCGCGCGCTCTAAACCTCCTTTATCCCGTCCCCGCGGGAGAGACCGGCGAATAAGGCCGGCGCCGAAGGCGCAACCGCCCCGGAAACGCTCAGGCCAAAGGACCGCGGGATGACGAAACGCTGGAAAGCGGGTGCGCAGCACCCCACCGACGGAGCAAGCGAGGGATGGACCGCCATCTCCTTGCGGAATCTCTCAGGTCATTGAGACAGCGGGGGCCGTCCGGCACGATCCGGACACGCCGACAAACGGGGCTTCGCGCATGACCGAACCGCTCAAGACGCCGCTTTACGACCTTCATGTCGAGCTGGGCGCGAAAATGGTGCCCTTCGCGGGCTATGCCATGCCGCTGCAATTCGACGGCATCATGGCCGAGCATAACCATACACGCGAGGCGGCCGGCCTGTTCGACGTCTCCCATATGGGCCAGGCGCATTACACCGGCGATGAGGCGGCGCTGGAAAAGCTGATCACGGCGGATTTGTCGGCGCTGAAGCCTGGCGAGCAGAAATACACGCTGCTGCTGAATGAGCAGGGCGGCATCATGGACGATCTGATGGTCTCGCGCCCGTTTGGCGATGACGGTCTCTTCCTGGTCGTCAACGCCGCGACCAAGGCGAATGATTTCGCCCATATCGCCGGGAAAACCGGCGGGCCGCTGAACATCATCGAGGACTGCGCGCTGGTGGCGCTGCAGGGTCCACAGGCTGCGGCCGTCTTCGGCGCGCTGGTGCCGGATGCCGCGAAACTGGTCTTCATGCAGTGCGGCGTGTTCACGCTGGACGGCGCCGAGATCTGGGTTTCCCGCTCGGGCTATACCGGCGAGGACGGGTTCGAGATTTCCATCCCGGCAGGCAAGGCCGC
>CBDUFA010000406.1:0-2107 GCA_965366295.1 uncultured Hyphobacterium sp. | reverse complement strand
TATACCCAAGCCGGTTATTGACGGGCTGCTTGAGGAAAAAGACTGGGCGGGCCGTGTGCTGGCGTCACTTGCGGACATCGAGCGCAGCGACAAGACGCGTGAATTGCTGGGCGATCATAATCACCCGGTGATCCGGGATTTTGTATGCGCCCTGTTTCACAGCGAGGGCCGGTCGGAACTGGCGGAAACACTGCACGCTGCCGGGTTCGAAGCGCCCGTGATCAATGCCGGCCGCGCATTGGTGGCCCTGATTGTCGATGACGATGAAGGGGCGCTGCCGCCCGATCATGTGGTGTCGGCCCTGGGTGAAGCCGCATTGACCGGTGATGTCGCCGGGGCGGTGTCAGCGATGCGCGCACGCACGCCGGAAGCGGAACATCTGGATCAGCATTGCGCGTTTGTGGCTGAGGCATTCGAGGCGATGGAAGAGGCCCCGATCTTCCGGAGCCTCTTCCGTGCCTGATTATTCGCCCGCGCGCTGGGCATCGCGCAGGGCGCGGAATTCATTGCCCTCATACCAGTTCGGCCATTCATCCGAATTGGCAATCCGTTCGCCCAGCAGATAGAGCAGGGTGGCATCGCGGGCCAGTCCGTCGAAATCCCAGTCATAGCTGAACTCGTCTTCCGGCCCATGATAGGCCCGGGCCCGATAGGCCGCGCTGAGCTCCTCGACATGTCCCGCGCCGAGCTCGATGCTGACCGATCCGGTATCGGCGTAGATCATGGGAACACCGCGCTTGGCCAGCGAGATGTGATCCGAGCGATAGAAATAGCCGGCTTCCGGATTGGGATCCGGCGACAGGGTGCGGTCCTGTGTTGCGGCAACAACCGCCAGATCGTCTTCCAGCTCGGACGCACCATAGCCGATCACGACAATGTCACTGGTCGGGCCGGTCGGCAGCATACCATCCATGTTCAGACCGCCGACCGTTTGTGAAAACGGCACAAGCGGATCGGTGGCATAATATTCTGAACCCAGAAGGCCGGATTCCTCGGCGGTGACGGCGACGATGATCACAGAGCGCTCGGGCGGGTTGGCCGCAAACGCTTCGCCGATCTCAAGGATGGAGCTGGTCCCGGTCGCATTGTCGACAGCGCCATTGTAGATCACGTCTTCATCCGGATCGTCGCTCTCGCGCATGCCGATATGGTCCCAATGCGCCATGTACAGCACATATTCGTCCGGCCGTTCCGTGCCGCGCACAATGCCGGCCACATTCCGGGAATCGAGGAATTCGTGGCTGGTCACCAGCGTGGCGTTGAGCTCGGCGCCCGGTATTTCGACCGGCGAGAATCCCGGCTGATGCGCCGCTTCGACAAGTGCATCGAAATCGAGGCCGGCGGCCGTAAACAACTCGCGGCCGCGTTCATTCGTGATCCAGCTTTCCGCGCCCGCGAACGGCATCGAGCCTTCCGGCCGCTGCAGATCGAATTGCGGCCCGGACCAGGAGCCCGACACCACGTTCCAGCCATAGCTGGCGGCTTCTGTCTCGTGAATGATGATGACGCCGGCGGCCCCCTGACGCGCGGCTTCCTCATACTTGTAGGTCCAGCGGCCGTAATAGGTCATGGCATTGCCATTGAAGAGGTCAGGGTCGCCGGAGGCAAAGCCCGGATCGTTGATCAGCATCACGACGGTACGGCCCTCGACATCCAGGCCTTCATAGTCGTTCCAGCCATATTCCGGCGCCACGATGCCATAGCCGACGAAAACCATTCCGGAATTCTCGATGTCGACCGTCTCGTCGAGCCGGCGCGTGCCGTAGACGACGTCCGTCAGGTATTCGAGACCCATCGCTTCGCCATTGACGGAGATGTCAAAACTGGATGCAGCCGGGTCAAGCGTGGCTTCAACAAGCGGGACGCGCTGGAAGTAGGTGCCATCCTCGCCGCCGGGCTCGAGCCCGGCATCGGCCATCTCGTCGGCGATCCACTGGCTGGCGGCAATGCCACCCGGCGTGGAGGGCGCACGACCTTCGAATTCGTCGGCTGCCAGTGTCTGGATGCGCCAGGCGAGGTCGTCACCGGTAATGTCCGGCGAGGTTGCCCGATCGCCGGGCCGCGCATTGGGATCGATGCGCTCGGCCGGTTGCGCGCCGTCTTCCAT
>CBDUFA010000405.1:0-2120 GCA_965366295.1 uncultured Hyphobacterium sp. | reverse complement strand
GGACCAGTGCATAAAGCGGGTTGGCCCCGGGATTGTTGTGCAGGTCGATGGCCGCGAAAGGCTTTGCGGCGCGCACGATCTGCGTGACCCTGGCGGCCAGGGCATGTTCCGGTGTGTCGCCTGCGCGCCAGATGCGGTTGTAGTCGGGACGTCCGGGCACCATGCGCTTTTGCAGCTCGGCCGCGCGGACATTGCCGATGAAGATGATCATCGAGCGCGGCAGAGGGTGATGCGCCATCCAGGCCTGCAGCTTTTTCAGCGCCTCCCAGCCGACCGTCTCATTGCCGTGGATGAGGGCGGAAACAAAGAGTGGCTGTTTCTGGCGGCCCTCGAGCCGGACCAGCGCGCTTTCCGGGAACAGGGCGCGGACATCCCGGGCACAGGTGCGGGCCATGGCGCCGGGCAGGGCGTCATACTCGTCAAGCCGCAAATCTAGATCCGCCATGTGTGAACCGGCCGTCCCTTGCTCTGGCGATCATAATAGGCCGCGACGAGGTTCTGGAAATCCCGGCCATGACAATTGACCCAGCCGCGCTGCCAGGCGGCGCCGTTCTGGCCGGTGCGGGCGCGGCCCCGGACCGGTTCGAGCAGGTGGCGGGCTTCGGTCTGCGGCACACCGGCCGATGACAGCCCGTCCATGGCGGCGTCGATCAGCCGGTCATGGAGCAGGCGCTGGACATCATGGGTTTCGCCATCGGTCCAGGTGATGGACGCCCCCATACCCCGCCGGGCACAGGCATAGAAATTTCCGCGTGCGGTGGAAAAATCCATGTCCAGTTCAGGGGGAGAATTCTGCCCGGCGAGGTGTCTGGTCAATCCGATGAAAAAGGCGGCATTGGCCACCATGTCGGCCGGGGTGGGCCCGGCCGGTGTGACGCGGTTCTCGATCCGCAGATGGGGCGTGCCCGTGGCATCGCCGCCGAGAATGGGGCGGTTCCAGCGCCATAGCGTGCCGTTCTGGAGCTTGAAATGGCGCAGCTTTTCCGGCGGCGCGTCCTCGATGATCGGCAATAGCGCGCTGTGGCCGTCGAGATTTTCCAGGAAGAGCTCCATGAAGCCCTTTCGCAGCCAGCTGGCGCCAAAGCCGACGCGGCCGATCTTCATGCCGTCGCGGGCGCGGAAACTGTCGATGCCGATGGCCTGCTCGAAGGCCGGGATGCGGGTCTCCTCCCACAGGCGGCGGCCATAGAGGAAAGGCGAGTTGGCGGCCAGAGCGACCAGCGGGGCGGACGCGATCTGCGCGGCATTGTAATAGCGGACCTGGTCTTCCGGATTGACGGTGAGATGGGTCTGCAGCGAGGTGCAGGCGCCCTCGATCATCAGATGGTTCTGTGCCAGTTCCAGCGCCTCGCGCCGGGAAATGTCGACCTTTGTCGGCGCGCCGCGCAGCTCCATGACCCGCTCGTTGAGCGCGCGATAGCGGTGGGTCGGCGTCATCGTGTCGAGGCTCATCATGTCCTCGCGCAGGGTCGGCACCATGCCGATCATCAGCGGCGCGAGACCCAGTTCACCGGCCGCCGTCTCGCCGCGCGACCAGAGCGCGTCGATCTGGTGTTTCAGCTTCGGCAGGCCGCCGGGCAGGTCATGCGGGTCGAAATTGAGCTCGAATGTGAAGCTGGCGATCTCGTGCGTGGCGAGCGGCTCGTCCAGCTTTTCGAGGAAGGCGGCGTTTTCAGGGGCGGGGATATGGTCGCCATCGACCAGCCAGGCCTCGACCTCGGCACCGATCATGGGCGGATCGAAGCGCTGGAACCGGTCGTCCTCGAACAGGCGGGCCACGCGGCGCGTTTCCTCGCGCAGGCGCCGGGTGAAAGCCTGTTCGTCGACATAATCGCGGCTGGCGAGTTCCTGCCCCATATCTCCCTCCGACTTGTGAGGTTATACATGCCGGGGCGGGCCGCACAGGCGGCGGAACGCCGCATTTCTTGACATATCGGCGCGGGGCGCGTATTGCCCGCCGCTCACACACGCAAGCAGGGATGCTTGCCTTGACCGGCACGAGATGCCGGCGAGGTCCCGCGGTCGGCGAAGTCTCGCTCACCGGGGTGGATTTTCCTGTGTCTGCGCGTGAGCGGCAATGGAGACGGCGAACACATGTTCGACGCACTGACAGAACGGCT
>CBDUFA010000404.1:0-2121 GCA_965366295.1 uncultured Hyphobacterium sp. | reverse complement strand
CCTTCAACGATCCCGACAAGGGGCGACTCGACGAACCCCTGTCCGGCCTGCAGACGGCCAAGCTCCGTGAAATCGAGAAAAAGGCGATGGGCAAGACCCGCAAGCCGATGTCGCGCGGCAAGGGATTCAAGCCGTCCTTCAAGCGGAAAGGTCCCGGACCGCGCGTGAAGGAAATCCATGAGGATATCGAGGACGACGCGCCGGCAGACGAACCTCCGCCGGAACCGCCGCGCCCCTCGGGCCCGCCAAAGTTACGGGTCGTGAAGGGTGACAGTGATGACGCCTGACCAGCGCGCCTTCTGGGACCGTTTCTGCGCCGAGACCGGACATGCCGGCGAGCCGTTCGACGTGGATCAGTTCGGGGACAGTGAAGCGCTGGCCGACGAGTTGTTGCAGCTGGTGCTGATCGGGCAAAAGCGGGCGACCTGCGCGCTGGCGCGCTGGTATCAGCAGCCGGGTGCCCGGTTTCCCGAGCCCGGTGATCTGTCGCTCATTCTGGACGGGCGCGGCCAGCCGGCCTGCGTGATCCGGACCACCAAGGTCGAGGTCAAGCCGGTGCGCGAGGCCGATGCGGAATTCGCCTGGATCGAGGGCGAAGGTGACCGCTCCTTCGAATACTGGTGGGACGGCCATATCGCCTACTGGCACCGCGAAGCAGAACGGGAAGGCTTCGCGTTTTCCGAAGACCTTCCCGCCTGCTTTGAACAGTTCGAACTGGCGTGGGTGCCAGATCAGGCCGTGCAGGCGAAATCATAGTGCCGTATCAGTGGCATTTGCCGCTGTGCCATATGTCCCATCCAAAAAACCGGCAGGCAAAATCCGTTCAATACGCTGCTATCCGAGTTGCGCGAGATTGCGAGTTCATGGACTCGCATTGGCGAGCCCTTCCTGGCGACAAGGGACTATAATATGAAACAGGCTCTGTTTGCGTTCGCGCTTCTTCCGTCAATGCTGCCGGCACACAGCCAGGCAACAACCGTGCAGAACGAAACGGATCTCGCCGCGGCGCTGGACGATCTGATGACCAGCGTGGTCGAACAGATTGATGAAGTTCCCGGCATCGGCATCGCGATCGTTCAGGACGACGAGACCGTTTTTGCCGGCGGCTTCGGAATTGCCGATATTGAAAGCGGGCGGCCCGTGACGGCGGATACAGGCTTCTACATTGCGTCCTCCACAAAAGCCTTCACCGCATTGTCGCTCGAATTGCTGGATAGCCGGGGCGAATTCGAACTCGACCGGAGTTTCGCCAGTGCGGTTCCCGGCATCGACTTCGCGGATGGCGTCCCCGCAGACGCCGCGACCTTGCGCCAGATGCTCAGCCACACGGGCGGCCTCCATTTTGAAGCGCTGAGTGACCGGCAGGCCTATTCCGGCGACTGGAACCCGGAAATAGCCTGGACACTGCTGGGCTTTGCCGCAGCGAATGAAGCGGCGCCCGCCGGCTCATTCGACTATACGAATGGCGGCTACAACGCCGTCACCACGATCTATCAGCGGGAGACAGGCGAAAGCTGGGTCGAACTGGTTCAATCGGAAGTCCTTGATCCCGCCGGGATGACCCGCACAACCGCGAGTATCGACACAGCCCGCGCCGAAGGCTGGATGGCAACGCCCTATTCGGTGTTCGATGTGCCAGGTGAAGTCACTGCCGCGCCGGTGAAGAATGATTCCATGATGCACTCCGCCGGAGGGCTGGTGACGACACCTTCCGATGCCGCGCGCTGGCTGGAGATCCAACTCAATGACGGCGTACTGGATGGCGAGCGGTTATTTCCACGCGGCATGATCGAACGTACGCACGCGCCGGTCGCCGAGGTCGGCGAGGAATTCATGGACTATCAGCGAGATGGCTACGGGCTGGGCTGGTATGTCGGGCGCTATCGCGACGAGCTTTTCCTTCACCATTTCGGCAATTACCCGAACTATTTCTCGCATATTTCCTATATGCCGGAGCGCGGAACAGGGGTCGCTATCTTTACCAATGAGGCGGCGGTTTCGCGCGCGCTTTGAGTCGGCCGGTGTCGCCGTGCCAGAGTGCGCGGACGGTGGGTTGAAAACCCACCCTACGCGGGTGGTCAGGCCAGAGTGCGCGGACGGTGGGTTGAAAACCCACCCTAC
>CBDUFA010000403.1:0-2131 GCA_965366295.1 uncultured Hyphobacterium sp. | reverse complement strand
AATTCGCCAATGACGCCGAGCCGATCATTGGATATCTGCGCCGCCAGGCCGCGTGTATGAGGGATCTGCGAGCAACTGGCCTGCCGGTGATCGAGCGGGCACAGGAAGATGTTGTGAGTTTCATCATTGCGCGCGAAGGGCCGTTCGCGGGGGAGCTGGCCGTGTTTCCGATCACGGTTCTGGCCACTCTGGACGCCGACCCGTCCCGCGAGCAGGAAGATTACTACTCGCTCTACATCAACAGCGTCGAAGGACTCGCCTGGTACCTCGAACGGATCTCGAACATCCTGTTCGCCTGGGACAGGGCGGCAAATGCGGAGCGTCCGATGCAACGCAACGGGCTGGAAGTGTTCGACTGGATGCTGGTGGCCGAGACGCCGGACGCGGCCTATTCAGCCGGCTTTGCGCCTGGGCAGGCGCTTCCGACCCTGCCGCCGGGTGTTCCGGGGGCGGTGGAGATGGACCAGCTGCGGGACAGCCAGCTGTCCATGAATATGGGGTTCGACCTGCAGTACGCCGTGGATTCCCTGCCTGAGGAAGTCCAGGCGACGCTGGAAGGCCTGCCGGTCTGGACGCAAGTCCAGCATTCGCTGGTTCATCACGCGCTTCCCTATCTTGATGAAGCCGTGGACGCGTTGGCCGGACAGGTTGATGCCGCCCTGTCGCGGCGGCTGGCCGAATACACGCCGGATGGCTGCACCCAGCCCGGAGAGGGGGCGTGCAGGAGCTACATCCGGGGCGATGAAGTTGATGATGAGACCTATGCCATTGCGGCGACCTATATCGATAGTCTTCTGGGCAGCAATTTCTTTATTGACCCCTACCTGATCCCGGCACTGGGCATGGTTGGGCACGGATATCCCGACGGGCAAAGGCGAACCTTCGTTACCTGGCCGGATGCCGAGCGCGCCGAAGCCGCGCTGGATGGGATCAGCGGCGCACGCCGGACGATGGCCGAAAGGCGCTAACCTCCCTCCCATTTCCGCCAACCCGCCCTATATCCGGACCTGAAACCGAATGGAGGCTTCCATGTTCCGCACAATTCTTGCTGCGACCGCAGCCCTGACCCTGTCCACTGCTGCGCTGGCCGAACTCCAGCCGGGCGATACCGCACCGGACTTTACCGTTGAAGGCTTCCAGGCTGGCGAGCCGGTCAGCCTGACCCTGTCCGAGGCGTTGCAGGACGGGCCGGTCGTGCTGTTCTTCTTCCCGGCGGCGTTCACTTCGGGCTGCGAAGCCCAGGCGGCCAGCTTTGCCGAGAGCATCGCGGATTTCGAAGCGCTGGGCGCCCAGGTGATCGGCGTGACCGCCGGCAATACCGAGCGTCTCGCCGAGTTCTCGACCCAGCACTGCGCATCGGCCTTTCCCGTCTTTGCCATCGAGGATGGCATGATGGGCGAATACGAGGTGCGCCTGATGATGCGGCCGGGCTGGACCCAGCGGACCACCTATGTGATCGGCCAGGATGGCTCCATCGCGCTGGAATACACCGAAATGAGCCCGTACGAGCATGTTGACCGCTCGCTCGAGGCGCTGAGGGCCATGGCTGAAACCGACTAAATCGCCGCATTCCCATCGGGCCGGAATCGTTCTTTGCTGCTTCTCAGCCAACAAGGACCGGTCCGATGAAAGCCCTTCTCCTGGAGAACGTCCATCCGGACGCCGACGAGGTGTTACGGCGTATCCCCGGCGTGGAGATCGAGCGGGTTGCCCATGCGCTCGACGCCGACGCGCTGAAAGAGCGGCTGAAAGGCGTTCACCTGGTCGGTATCCGCTCGCGCACGAAAATCACCGATGAGGTGCTGGCCGCCGCGCCTGACCTCCTTGCGGTGGGCTGTTTCTGTATCGGCACCAACCAGGTCGACCTCGACGCCGCCGCACAGCGCGGCGTGGCGGTGTTCAATGCGCCGTTTGCCAATACAAGGTCTGTCGCCGAGCTGACGCTGGCCTCGGCGGTGATGCTGATGCGCGGAATTCCGCAAAAGCTGGCGGCGATCCGGCGCGGCGAGTGGCAGAAATCGGCCACCGGCTCGTACGAAGTCCGGGCCAAGAAGCTGGGCATTATCGGTTACGGCAATATCGGCTCTCAGCTCTCCGTGCTGGCGTCCGGTCATGGCATGCACGTCTATTT